>USDH01000134.1 GCA_900553415.1 uncultured Collinsella sp.
CCTCGAAACCTTCGTCGAGGCGGGTGCGCCCCGCGATATTCTGTGGGATGCCAAGCCGCACATTGGCTCCGACATCCTTCCCACGGTTGTCACCGCTATATCCCGGCGCATCGAGCGGCTCGGAGGTGTCGTCCGTTATCGAACGAAGCTCGTCGACATTCGCATCGACGCGTCTGGCGCCATCACCGGCATTGATGTCCAATCGTCCCAAAACGCCGCTTACGAGCCAATCGAGACAAAGCACCTCGTCCTCGCCTGCGGGCATTCTGCTCGCGATATTTTTGAGCTCCTTAAGGACCACAACGTGGCCCTCGCACAAAAGACCTTTGCCATGGGCGTTCGCATCGAGCATCCGCAGCGCGACATCGACCGAGCCCAATATGGAACCTCGGCGGGACATCCAGCGCTCGGGGCGGCCCCCTACAAACTTGTTGCCCATCTTCCCAACGGCCGCAGCGTGTTCTCGTTTTGCATGTGCCCCGGCGGACAGGTTGTTGCCGCCTCTTCAGAACCGTGCCATCTGTGCGTCAACGGGGCCAGCCTCAATGCCCGCGACGGGCGCAACGCAAATGCCGCCCTGCTCGTTAACGTCACGCCTGAGGACCTTCCCAACGATGACCCACTCGCCGGCATCGAGCTCCAGCGCGCCTGCGAGGCGGCCGCCTATCGCCTGGGCGGTTCCAACTGGAACGCACCGGCACAGCTCGTCGGAGATTTTCTCGCAGGACGCGCCAGCAAGGCGCCCGGAAAGGTAAAGCCCACCTATCCGCTCGGTGTGACCTGGACGGCAATTGACGAAGCACTGCCGCAGTATATCGTCGAGTCGCTCCGCCTGGGACTTCCCCTACTCGGAAAAAAACTTCGAGGATACGACCGCCCCGATGCCGTTCTTACCGGCGTGGAGACTCGTTCGAGCTCACCGGTCACTGTCACCCGAGACCAAACGTGCCATGCCGTGTCGACCCCGGGCCTCTACCCTTGCGGTGAGGGAGCTGGATATGCCGGCGGCATCATGAGCGCGGCAACCGACGGCATTCGTTGTGCCGAAGCCCTGATCGCAGACCTCTAACGTACGAATTCCAGCGCGCAAAAGACATAGGCCCCGAGCTCCACAGGGAACTCGGGGCCTGTTCGCTATTTCTTAAACCGTGCACCCTGGCGTTTTCTGCCCGATGCGAACGTGGAACCCTTGCGGGCCTGCGAGCGTAAGCGCTCGATCGTCTCGTCCTCAGACGCACCCTCGAGCATCGCCCGAATCTGAACGACGGCATCGCGCAGGCGCGCCGCCTCCTCAAAGTCCATGGCGGCGGAAGCGTTACGCATATCCTCTTCCATGGTTTCGACGATCCGCACAAGCTCGTCATGCGGCAGTTCTTCCAACTGCTCCGCAAGTGTCCGCTCGGGCGCCACCGTTTCCGGCACACCGCCCTCGCCCGACTCATCGGGCGTATAGAATGCGCCATGGCCAAGAGAGTCGCCCTTCGAGCGTCCCTTGGAGCCCACAGTTTTTTCGGCCTCGGCAATAAAACTTGAGATGTCGTTGATGGCCTTGCGCACTGTCTTGGGCACAATGCCATGTTCTTCGTTATATGCCATCTGAATCTCGCGACGGCGCTGCGTCTCCTCGATGGCCTCTTTCATCGAATCGGTCACAACGTCTGCATACATGATGACTTCGCCATCGGCGTTACGGGCCGCACGGCCAATCGTCTGAATCAGCGAACGGCGGTTGCGCAAGAAGCCTTCCTTATCGGCATCGAGAATTGCCACCAGTGAGACCTCGGGAAGATCCAAGCCCTCGCGAAGCAGGTTGATGCCAACGAGAACATCGATCTTGCCCTCGCGCAGCGTTCGCAGGATCTCGACACGGTCCATTGTCGCCGTATCAGAGTGCATGTAATTGACCTTAATGCCCGCATCAAGTAGATGGTCGGTCAGGTCCTCAGCCATGCGCTTGGTCAACGTGGTCACCAGCACGCGCTCCTTGCGGGCAACGCGCTCGCGAATCTCGTCCTCAAGATCGTCAATCTGACCGCGAACTGGACGCACGTCAATCTTGGGGTCGAGCAGGCCGGTCGGACGAATAATCTGCTCCACGTCGTTTTGGCTCACCCGTAGCTCGTAGTCACCCGGCGTGGCGGAAACATAGATAAACTGGGGGATCCTTGCCTCAAACTCATCGAAACGAAGCGGGCGGTTATCGAGCGCCGAGGGCAGGCGAAAACCGTGTTCCACCAGCGTCACCTTACGCGAGCGGTCACCTTCGTGCATACCGCGAATCTGCGGCACCGTCACATGGCTCTCATCGATGATGCAGAGCATATCCTTGGGAAAGTAATCGATTAGGGTAAACGGCGGCTCACCCGGCTTGCGACCGTCCAGATGACGCGAGTAGTTCTCGATGCCGTTGCAAAAGCCCATCGTCTCGAGCATCTCAAGATCATAATCGGTACGCTGCTGCAGACGCTGCGCCTCGAGCAACTTGTCGGTCGCCTTGAGCTCCGCCACGCGCTTCTCGCACTCTTCGCTGATCGATTTCAGAGCCGCCTTGACCTTCGGCTTCTCGGTCACGTAGTGCGATGCCGGCCATACGGGAATGGCCTCGTACTCACGAAGCATCTCACCGGTGACCTCATCGATCTCGGCAATCAGCTCGACCTCGTCGCCAAAGAACTCAAACCGCAACGGATGCTCGGCATAAGGCGGATACACGTCAACAACATCGCCGCGCACGCGGAACGTGCCACGTGCCAGGTCATAGTCATTGCGATCATATTGAATGTCGATAAGTGCATGGATAAAGTCATCGCGCTCGAGCGGCGCCTTCTTGTCGACGTTTGGAGCCAGACCCGCATAGTCCTCAGGAGAGCCAATGCCATAGATACACGAGACCGATGCGACAACGATCACATCACGTCGAGAGAGCAGTGACGCGGTCGCCTGATGGCGCAGCATCTCGACCTCTTCGTTAATCGAGGAGTCTTTCTCGATATATGTATCGCTTTGCGGCACATACGCCTCGGGCTGATAGTAGTCGTAGTACGAGACGAAGTAGACCACAGCGTTATTGGGAAAGAACTCTTTGAGCTCGCTCGCAAGCTGAGCGGCGAGCGTTTTATTGGGAGCCATGACAAGCGTCGGCTTCCCCAGGGCCTCAATGGTTTTGGCCATCGTAAAAGTCTTACCCGAACCAGTCACACCCAGCAAAACCTGATAGCGGTCTCCGTCCCTCACGCCCCGCACAAGTGACTCAATGGCCTTAGGCTGGGAACCAGCGGGCTCGTATGGAGACACGACCTTAAACGGCACATCAGCGCCCTCAACGCCAAAGCGCTTAAGTTCACCACCAACGCGTTCTACTTCAAATTCCGCCATGGATACTCCTAACTCATACATCTGCAGTATACGCGGGCGGTGGGCTTAGTCCTATACGAACCGATCGGGATAGAGAGTCTTATATCGAACCCAGGCATTATTGACGCGAATCAGATACGCCTGCGTCTCGGGAAAGGTGATTGCATTGTGCAGCGACGTACTTTGCTGCGCCCATCCGTCGACATTGCCCATACCGGCGTTATAGGCGGCGATGGCACTATCCGTCGACCCGTTGAAATAGGCGAGAAGATACGAGAGGTATGCGCAGCCAAACTCGATATTCGTAGCCGGATCGTTAAGGTTGTCGGCCGAATACTCCCCACCGTCGACAAGACCCTTGGCGATCATATCCTGGGCAGTCTCGGGCATCAGCTGCATCAATCCCTGAGCACCCTGATTCGACTCGGCCTCGGGGTCCCAATTCGATTCCGACTTAATGACAGCGCACACCAGATACGGATCCAGATTATGCGAAATACTGGATTGCTTTACATACGCCTCGTAGTCAATCGGATACAGCGGCTTAAAGAAAGCGGCAGGGGCACACGAGTAGACGAGCGAAATAAGGCCGAAGACGAACACAACGGCAAGTGGTGCCACGCGATACCACGTAAAGAAACGTGCCTTAGGCATCGGCCTCCTCCTTATCCGCAGTATCTATAAACCCGTGGCATGCAAGCCATGAGTCAAGCTGCTCAAAGAGCGAATCATCGGCTGCCGAATTATCAATCACCGTTGTAGCGAGATTGCACAGCGCAGACTCATCGGGCTGGCAAACAGAACGGGCATCGAAATCAGATGGCTCCATGCCACGTTGAATAGCGCGCTCGCGACGAACTGACAAAGGGGCGCTAATGACCAGAATTTCATCAGCCAAGCCAAATGCATCCTCAAAACCAGTCGGAGCAGAAACCTCAACCACCGCAAAGGGGTAACGGGGTGATGAAACCGTACAACAAACCGGATCGAGAATCCTAAGCGAAAGCTGTTCAATCAGAACGGGATGCACAATGCCATTGAGCCGTGCGACCGAATCAGGAGAAGCGAAAGCTCGAGAGGCGAGGATGCTGCGGCGAATGCCGCCTTCCTCATCCAAAATGTCCCAACCGAATTCATCCGCGAGAGCATTAACGATATTAGAGCCCGGCACATACAGCGATTTTGCAAGCTCATCCAGATCGATAAGCATAGCGCCACGAGATTCGAAATAGCGGCAGGCAGTCGACTTACCCGAAGCAATATTGCCCAAGACAAAAACGGTAAACATCAAGTCCTCCCTAACGCCAATGGGAGTTATTATCGCGCAAATACAAAAGAAGGACTCAAAATACAG
>USDH01000135.1 GCA_900553415.1 uncultured Collinsella sp.
TAGCGCACTCGTTGTTGACGTGCTCGACGGCCTGCGAGACGCCCTTGCCCAGGTAGCGGCCCTTGTCGCCGTCGCGCAGCTCGCATGCCTCAAAGGCGCCGGTCGAAGCGCCCGAAGGCACCATCGCGCGGCCGAAGCTGCCGTCCTCGAGCACGACCTCGACCTCGACGGTGGGGTTGCCGCGGCTGTCGAGCACCTCGCGACCGTAGACATCCAAAATATCGCTCATGTTGTCTCCCTCTCACTTGGAAACGTAGTGGATGCAAGCGACTGGCCGACTGTGCACCATCGGTGTGCCTCCGTAAGTTAGCCATGTCGCACTTTTTGCATTATGCCCTAAGTTAGCCAAGGGATACATATGAATTGGAGAAATCATTCTTTGGGGCGCTTGTTTTTGCACCGAGCATTCATCTCTAGAGGTCGCCCCCCCCCATTAAATTCCTCTATCGGCATACCGTCTTTACCTGGCTTGCGAATGAAAGAGCCAATAATGTGCTTTTACATCGTGCAAAGTTCTGGATATCGTGCAAATCTAAGGGTCTGAAGTTCTGGATATCGTGCATAATCAGGTTATAAAAGTTCTGGATATCGTGTACGAGGTAGCCATGCTTAAACGAAAAGCCTATGACAAACTACTAAAATGGAAGCATGAAAGCGCTGGTAAAACAGCACTTCTTATTGAAGGAGCCCGTCGCGTCGGCAAGAGCACGCTTGCCCGCATGTTTGGAGAAACCGAATACAAGTCCTGCCTTGTCATTGATTTCTTTCAAGCACCTGCCGAAGTTAAGCAATATTTTGAGGACTACCGCACCGACTTCGACTCGCTTTTCCTCTATCTCTCGGTTTTCTATAACGTCAAACTCTATGAACACGAGACGCTTATCGTCTTTGACGAGGTCCAGATGTACCCGCAAGCACGCGGACTCATCAAGTATCTCGTTGCAGACGGACGTTACGACTACATCGAAACTGGATCCCTGCTCAGCATCAAGCAGAACATTAAAGATATCGTCATCCCATCCGAGGAAGAGTCTCTGGAACTTGAGCCCCTCGACTTTGAGGAGTTTCTTTGGGGCATGGACGAAAAGGGGCTGGCCGATCTCATTCGCATGAGTTTTAACAAGATGAAGCCGCTCCCCGATGCCCTACATCGCAGAGCGCTCTCCCTTATGCGCGAATACATGCTCGTAGGCGGCATGCCTGAGCCGGTATCCATCTATGTTGAACAGCGCACTTTTGCGCCCGTCGACGCTTCGAAGCGCCGAATCGTCCAGCTCTATCGCAACGATATCTCTCGTTTTGCAACCGGTTACGAATTCAAAGTCGTCTCCGTACTTGATGGCATCCCGGGTCAGCTCTCTAGGCACGAAAAACGATTCAAGCTTTCCTCACTTGATAAAAACGCACGCATGCGCACCTACGAAGAAGCCTTCTTTTGGCTGGCAGACGCGCGAATTGCCAATATCTGCTATGCCGCAAGCGAACCGAGCGTGGGCCTTTCACTCAGCATGGAGCAAACGGCCCTCAAGTGCTACATGGCAGACACCGGCCTGCTTGTAACGCTTGCCTTCTCTGACAACAACGATACCGATGAAGACGTTTACAGGGCCGTGCTTCGCGGCGACATCGGATTGAACGAAGGAATGCTTACCGAAAACTACGTTGCCCAATCTCTAAAGGCCAATGGGCACAGGCTCTTCTTTTATTCCCAAAGCGGAAAGAAGGAGGGGGAGGAGCGCATGGAAATCGACTTCCTCGTTACCCGACCCTATGTCAACGCCGCTGGAAAGCCGCGCATCAGCCCCATCGAAGTTAAGTCGCCGCGCAAATACGGGACCATCTCCCTCGATCGGTTCCGCGCACGCTTTAACAAAAAAATCGGGACGGCATATGTGCTGCATCCTAAACAACTCGAGTGGGGTGCCGGAGCACAGCTGGCACATCTTCCGCTGTATATGGCTTTTTGCTTGTAGAGACCTCTCTGTGAGGCGCTGACGCAAACGAATACTGCGTGAGGCGCAGGTCACTCGTTTGCCTTGGCGGCGTCCCACAGGTCGTTGAGGCCGTGGGTCGAAAGCTCGGCAAGATCCACGTGAGCACCGGCCGCCATCTGCTCCATCGCAGCCCAGCGACGGCGGAACTTGGCCGTGCTCGCGCGCAGGGCGCTCTCGGCGTCAATCCCCTCTTTACGCGCAACGTTGACTAAGGCAAAGAGCAGGTCGCCAAACTCCATTTCGCGCTCGGGCGAGCCGGGAGCCTCGGCCTCAAACTCGGCACGCTCCTCGGCGACCTCGTCCCACACGTCCTGGACCGTCTCCCACTCAAAGCCCACGGCCGCCGCCTTGCGCGACACCTTCTGAGCTTGCATCAGCGCCGGCAGGTGCGTGGGCACGCCGTCGAGCAAGCCCTCGGGCGCAGCCTCGCCTGCCGCCACGGTCTTGTCCTTGGCAGCCTTCTCGGCAAGCTTGACCTCGTCCCAGATCTTGAGCACATCGTCGGAGTTATCGGCATCTGCATCGCCAAACACGTGCGGGTGACGACGGATGAGCTTGGCGTCGATATCGCGTGCCACATCGGCCAGCGTAAACTCACCGGCGTCCGCCGCAATCTGCGCATGCAGCACCACCTGCATGAGCACGTCGCCCAGCTCCTCGCGCAGATGCGCCACGTCGTCCGCCTCGATGCAATCGAGCGCCTCGTAGGCTTCCTCGATCATGTTCTTGCCGATGCTGCGGTGCGTCTGCTCGCGGTCCCACGGGCAGCCGTCGGGCTGACGCAGGCGCCAGATGGTCTGCACCAGATGTTGCAGCTCGGCCGACGCGTCGACCAGCGTGGACAGGTCGCGCGAGCCCTCGGCATTTTGCTGAGCCATATGCTCGGCCATGGTTAGTCCTCCTCCATGATCACATGGCGGAACGCGCCGCCCTCGTAGATGCCGTAGCTGTGCGTGCCGTCCTTGGGGATGCTCACGCTGCCGGGGTTGAAGAGCCACAGGCCCGGATGCGCGGCGCTCTCCTCGTTAACCTTGATGTGTGTGTGACCGTAGACGAGCGCGGAGCCCTCGGGCAACGCGGGCGCGTGGTCGACGCTGTTGTGCATGCCGGCGCCAAAGACGTGGCCGTGTGTCAGGAACAGCTCGCGGCCGGCCTCGTCGAACAGCGTGGCGTAGTCGGCCATGACGGGGAAGTCGAGCACCATCTGGTCGACTTCGGCGTCGCAGTTGCCGCGGACGGCGATGATGCGGTCGGCCAGGGCGTTGAGCAGCGGAATCACACGCTTGGGGGCGTAGTCGCGCGGCAGGTCGTTGCGCGGACCGTGGTAGAGCAGGTCGCCCAGCAGCACCAGCATGTCGGGCGACAGGCGTTGGGCCGTATCACAGAGGAAGCGCAGGCTGTCCAGCGAGCCGTGCAGGTCGGAAGCGATGAGCAGACGCATGGACGGCCCTAGCCTTTGTGTTCCTCATCCCAGCGGGCGCGCTCCACAGCGGCGTCCACCAGCATGATGGGGATATCGTCACGCACGGGATAGACCACGTTGCAGGCCGGGCAGGCCAGGCCTTCGGGATGCTCGGCAGAGGGCAGGGGCTCCAGAGAGCCCATGCAGCGGGGGCAGGCCAGAATCTGCAGCAGTTCCTGTATGTTCATCATGATGTTTCCTTGTCTTTGGGGACAGCGGCCCCCTGTTTTGCGAGGGCAAAAGCATAGCTTTTTGCCGTCCCTTCTTCAAGACAAAGCTGCCGGGACGACCTGCGGGAAAGCGTGACCTGACGGGCCCTGCGCACCTTGCCACGGGAGTGCGCAGCTTGCTTTTTTTTCATAAAGTCGTAGTTTACTTGAAAAGAAAAAGATAACTGTCAGGGATGAAAGCATGCAATTCATTGATTTACATACGCATTCACAGGCCTCTGACGGAACGGACAGCCCCGGGCAGCTCGTGCGTAATGCCCAGATCCAGGGGCTGGCGGCGGTGGCGGTGACCGATCACGATACGGTCTCCGGCCTGGACGAAGCCGAGGCGGCAGCCCGTGACCTGGGGCTGGAATTCGTGCGTGGATGCGAACTGTCGACCAGTACGGAGCTGGGCGAGATGCATGTGCTCGGCCTGTGGCTGCCCCGGGATCTGGCTCCCCTGCAGGACAGGCTCCAGTATCTGCGCCGCAAACGCAGCGAGCGCAACGTCCGCATCGTGGAAAAGCTCCAGGGCCTGGGCGTGGAGATCGAGCTCGACGAAGTGCTGCACGAGGCCCGCGGCGAGAGCGTGGGGCGCCCGCACATCGCTGCCGTGCTGGTCCGCAAGGGCTATGTGAAGGACGTCAGCGAGGCCTTCAAGGAATATCTGGGCTATTACGGCCGCGCCTACCTGCCCAAGGAGGTCCTGCAGCCCGAAGAAGCCGTGGAAGTCCTCTCTTCTCTGGGGGCCACGGTCTGCCTGGCCCACCCCATGCTGCAAAAGCTGCCCGAGGGCTGGCTGGAAGCCTTCATCGAACGCCTCCTGCCCTGCGGGCTCACGGCCATCGAGGCCTATCACAGCGAACATTCCGAGGCCGCTTCCCGGCGCTGCCTGGAGCTGGCCCGCCAGGGTGCGGCGGTGGCCGTGAACTATGCCGGGAATGAGCAGGCCGCCCAGGA
>USDH01000136.1 GCA_900553415.1 uncultured Collinsella sp.
ATGACCAGAAGGTCAATGCCGCCTCGTTTCAAGGCACCTTGCTCGCTCTGGCGGGTTTTCGCTGTCGTTGCCAAAATATCGGCGCTGCCGTGGTTGGCACTTGGGGACGTTCCTTTTGTGTCGGCACTTTGGGACACTCCTTGCCATTGGTGCAAAGCAACCTGTCTCCATTGCGCTGAGCGGCGTGTGCCGTTAAGCGGAGGGGCGTATTGTTGACCCATCGTTTGGGCATACAATGGCTATTGGCTTGCTGCGGTGAAGGTCTGTCCGCTCCGCAGTTATTTCTACAGTTAAAGGAGTATGTATGTCCGTTGAGGTCATGAGGTCTGTGATCGATGCTGCCGAGGGGCGCGTGCCCGTCGACACGCTGTTTACCAATGCGCAGATCGTCGACGTGTATGGCCAGCGTGTGGCGCCCGGTAGCGTTGCCGTCAAGGATGGCGTGATCGTCGGTGTGCTCTACGATGGTCGCGACGATGCCGCCGGCACCTACGAGGCAACTGAGGTCATCGACTGCCAGGGTCGCTATCTCGCTCCCGGTTTTATTGACGGGCATCTGCATATCGAGTCTTCGAACATCCGTCCCGCCGAGTATGCTCGCATGGCCGCGACGCGCGGTACCACCACCGCCATTGCCGACAGCCACGAGATTGCCAATGTTGCCGGTCTCGACGGCTTGCGCTTTATGATCGAGGACGGCCGCCGCGCACCCATCTCCATCAAGTATATGATGCCTTCGTGCGTGCCCGCGCTGCCCGACGAGCAGGCCGGTGCCGTTATTTCGGCTGCCGATATGCAGGCGTTTTTTGCCGAGCATCCAGGCGATGTCTTTGGTTTGGGCGAAATGATGAACCTGCCGGGCGTCTTTATGGCCGACCCCGAGACCTGTGCTCGCATCGATGCTGCCAACCAGACGCCGTCCAAGCAGGTTGACGGCCACGCGCCGCTCGTTGCCGGAAAGGACCTCAACGCCTATGTCGCGGCGGGCATTATCGCCGACCACGAGTCGACGATTCCCGAGGAGGCGCTCGACAAGCTGTCTCGTGGCATGTACGTGATGCTGCGCGAGGGCACCTGCAGCCATGACCTGGCCAACTTGTCGCCGATGCTGCTGGAAAACCCCGCCCGTGCCCGCCGCTGCTGCGTTGCGACCGACGACCGTGCTCCCTCCGACGCGCTTTCGACCGGTATGATCGACAACGCCTGCCGTGTGGCTATCGAGGCCGGCATTGACCCCGTGGTTGCCATCTCTATGGCGTCTCTCTCCACGGCCGAGGCGTTTGGCCTGGACCACGGTTGCCGCGACCCGCACGAGCTGCGTGGCGCCATCGCCCCGGGCAAGCGTGCCGACCTGCTGGTGCTCAATGATCTGACGTTTGCCACGGCTCCGCATCGCGTATATGCCGCCGGTGCCCTGGTGGCGCAGGATGGCACCTTTGTGGGCGAGATTGCACCCGAGATGGCCGAGGTTGCGGCCCTTGCCGATGAGCTGCGCGCCTCCGTTAAGCTTCCGAATCTTTCGCTCGACGTATTCGACTATGCCTTTAAGCCGGGCGAGGCCGTGATCGACGTGGTGCCGGGCAAGGCCATCACGGGCATGGCTCGTCCCGAGAATGCCGAGGGCCTGCGCCGCATTATGCTGATCGAGCGCCACGGCCGCGGCTTGTCACTGCAGGCCGAGGGGGCCGACGGTGATGGCCCTGCGGGCCTGGGTCTTGTTGGCAAGCACATCGGTCGCGGCTGGGTGCGCGGCTTTACCATCACAGGCGGTGCCATCGCCTCGACGATCGGCCACGACTCGCACAACGTGTGCGTGGTGGGCGACAACGCGGCCGATATGATGGCTGCCGTTGAGGCCGTGGGCCAGGGCGGCCACGTGCTGGTGCGTAACGGCGAGGTCGTGGCGCGCATTCCGCTGGCGCTCGGTGGCCTTATGAGCGAAGGCACGGCCGAGGACGTTGCCGCGCAGCACGACGACTTTATGGTCAAGGCGCGCGCCATGGGTATTGAGCCGCCGCTCGACCCCATCATGGGCATCATTTTCCTGCCCCTGCCGGTCATCCCGACGCTTCGCATCCGCCCCGAGGGCATGTTCGACGTTACAACCTTCACCTACGCCGACTAGTCATCGGGGTGGCGTGTCGCCTGACGCCGCGACCGTGAGACCTCTGGCATGTGTGAGCTATTTGCCAGGTCCTTGTAACGTTTACGCCCGCGGAGTCTTATCTGAGCTCCTTTTGGGTACGGTGATTTTGGATATACGTCCGATTCCATCAAGCCCGAAGGGAGCTTTTCTATGTTTAAACTGATTGCATCCGATATGGACGGCACACTGCTTGACGAAAACGGCCAGGTGCCTCCCGAGACCTACGAACTGATCCTGGCGCTACACGAGCATGGCGTGCATTTCGCCGCATCGTCAGGTCGTCGCTACGATCGCCTGTGCGAGTTCTTTGCACCTGTTCGCGACAAGATGGACTTTGTCGCCGCTAATGGCGCCCAGGTCTATGCCGACGGCAAGATGGTGGACCGTGAGGTGTATTCGCACCTGGCGATTCGAAGGCTCGCCCAAGCCGTCAGGACGTTTCCCAATCTGCATCTTGCGCTTTTTGACCGAACCAAGTCCTTCTTGCTCGATGATGAGTGCAAGTTCGTGCGTGAGGTCGATAAGGACCTTCCCAATGCCGAGCGCATTTGGGAGCTGCCCGATCCCAGCGTAAATATCATCAAAGCGAGTATCTTTTGCGATGACGGTGCCGTTATGGACAGTGCGTACGTGCTACAGCGAGAACTCGGTCAGCTCTTTACTTTTGCGCCTTCGGGCAACGCGTGGATTGATGCCATGCAGCCCGGTGTGTCGAAGGCCTCGGGAATCGCGCAGCTTGCGGAGCATTACGGCGTTGGACGCGACGAGGTCATGGCGTTTGGCGACTCGATGAACGACTACGAGATCATTCGCTTTGTCGGCACGGGCTGCGCGATGGAAAACGCGCGCCCCGCGCTCAAGGCGGTGGCCGATCGTGTCGTAGGCTGCAACCGCGACCACGCCGTTCAGCATGAGCTCCGTCGCGTGCTGGAGAGTCTCTCCTAATCCGGCAGCTGGGGACGTTCCTTTTCTGCCGACAGTGGGGGACAGTCCTTGCAGCTTTTTGCGAAGAGTGTCCCCAGTGACTAGTCGTTTAAGAACGTCCCCAATGACTAGGCGAGGGCGGCCATGATGGTGCGGGCGACGCCGTCGTGGTCGTTGTCGAACTCGGTGATGGCGTCGGCGGCCTCGCGGTCCTCGGACTCGGCGTTGATCATGGCCATGCCGTGGCCCGCTGCCTGCAGCATGGGGATGTCGTTGATGTTGTCGCCGAAGGCCCAGGCGTCGGCGAGAGACTCGCCTAGATGCTCGCATAGCCACGTGAGGGCCGTTCCCTTGGTGGCACCCTCGCCCATAACCTCGATATTCATGGCGTACGAACGTGTGACCTCGATCCCGCCGAGCGTATCGAGCGCCGCGGCGATGGCGTCGCGATCGGCCGGGTCGTGCCAGTACATGGCGATGCGTTCGAGCGTCTCGACCTCGTCGATCTTGCTGTCGATATCCATGTCGATCGGTGTCCGTGTGCGCTTGAGCGAAGCCGCGATGTGGGGGTCACCGCCGCAGAATTCGTCCAGGCGCGTGTAGAGCGAGCGGGGGAGGAAGCACTGCCCGTCCGCGAAGATATCGAAGGTAACGTCATGGTCGACGGCAATGCCGTGGACGCGGTGGGCGATGGCGCGGTCGAGCGGTCGGCTCAAAATGCGCGTAGCACGTGAGGTATCGGTGGGCGTACCGTCGTCGAGCTGCCAGACGCTGGCGCCGTTGGCGCAGACCGCGTAGTGTACGGCGGGGTGGGCGAGGATGGGCTCAAAGATGCCCGACAGCGGACGACCCGTGCAGGGCACAAACTCAATACCGCGGCGCGCAAGCTCGTCGAGCATCGCCCAGGTGGCGTCGCTCATCTGCTTATCACTCGTCAGCAGCGTTCCATCCATATCGAGCGCAATCAGCCGCACTCGTTTCATGTGTTTCCCTCCTCGGCATCAAAACGGACAATCCACTGAAAACGCCTTGCCGTCCAAATAAGCCAGCGCGCCGCCTGCGTGAAAAACAAGCCGCGTCGCCCAGAGCTGTTGACGGCGAAGCCCCAGCCTGCGATTCAGCGCGCGGTCACCGTATTTGTCGTCGCCCAGAATCGGATGGCCGATGTGCGCCAGATGCGCGCGAATCTGATGTGTGCGCCCCGTCATCAACTCGACCTCAAGCCGCGCGTATTCTCCAGGTTCCAGCACCCGATAGCCGGTAACGATTTCAAGTGCCCCTCTGGTCGGATAATCTGTCACCGCAACACGGGAAAGCTGCGCGTCTTTCCGCAGATACGCATGCATGACCGCTTCCCGTTTGGCCGGGCAGCCCTTGGTTCGGCAGGTATAAAATTTTTCCATCGTTCGCTGTTCAAACGCTTCTCGAGCCGCCTCATAGGCCGCGTCGTCCTTGGTCAGCAGAATCAGACCGCCGG
>USDH01000137.1 GCA_900553415.1 uncultured Collinsella sp.
CATCCTGGGGGATGCGGTTGCCGTCGATGAGCTTGCGCAGGAACTCGTACTCAGTCTCGCTGGCGGCCGGGAAACCAACCTCGATCTCCTTGAAGCCGATCTTGATCAGCATATCGTAGAATTCCAGCTTTTCGTCCAGGCTCATCGGGACGATCAGGCTCTGGTTGCCGTCGCGCAGGTCCACGCTGCACCAGGCCGGGGCCTTTTCGATGTGGTCCTTTTTGGTCCACTCATACACATGGCCGGGCTCGACCGGTGGCGGATAATACCCTACATGATACTTGGTTGCGTCCATCATAATAAAAATGCCTCCTTCAAAGCTGTGAAGCCATTGGAGGAGGTAAAGAAAAACCGTCCCCCAAAGGCGGATTGCCTTTGAGAGACGGGAGCAAATTTACAGTTGCTGTACCCGCGGTACCACTCTCATTGTCGCTGATGCGACCTCTCTGCACGATCAGCGAGTTTGCGTAAAACAAGCAAACGGCGAATCGCTCCTGCGTGATAACGGTCAGGTGCCGGCCATGCCTACAGCGGGAAACGCTATCAGCATAGCTGCTCCGGGGCCAGTGACGCTATATCTGCCGCACCGTCTTGCACCAACCGACGGCTCTCTGCAACGGAGTGGATATGGCTTTCTCCCCATCTTTGCATTTGAATTAATGAGATTATTCTAGCGGATTTTGCCGGTGGTGTCAACCAGTATTTTGCACAATGCCAGATGTTTTGTTTTAGTAATGTTGCCGAATGATGTTCTGCTGTGGGCTGGTACGCGCCTACTTCCCCTTTCTTTAAAAGTATGGTATAATCACCTTATCTATCTAAACCAAAAGAAAGGACAACTCCATGTTGCTTTCCCAATATAAACCTTTGGCGCAAAAGGCGTACTGCGAGGCCATCGTGCTGCTGCTGATCTTGTCGGAGGTGTTCAGCTCCAATATCCAGGCAGCATTGCCGACTTTCAGCAGCTTGGCCCGTCTGGCTTTGACGAGCGGCGCAGTGGCACTGCTGGGCGTTAAGATTTTTTTGCTGACAGACTACGAGGCCCGCTGGCAGCCGATTTTGGCGGCGCTGGTGCTGGCCTACACGGCTTTTGCCACCTGGTACGGCGATGATGTGTGGTTTTTCTTGGCCGCACTGGTAGGGCTGGGCGCGAAAGACATCGACATAAAAGCCGCCCTTCGCGTCTATCTGGCTGCAGCCGTAGCGGGCCTGCTGGTGGTGCAGCTGCTGCACTTTGCTACCCCGCTGATGCCCTACAACTTCTACTGCCGCAACTGGGATTTCGGCTACGGCCACTACAACGGCTTTGGCGCGCGGCTCGTCGGCGTGTTTTTTGCGTGGGGCTGGCTGCGGCATGACCGGCTGCGTGCCTTTGACTGGGCGGGGCTGGCCGCGCTGGCGATCTTCACCTACAAGGTTCCTGGCAGCCGCGGGGCGTTTGGCGGCATGGCGGTGCTGTTTGTGCTGTTCTTTGTCCAAAAATTTCTGCCGAGACTGTTCGACAGCAAAATCTTTTACGGGTTGGCGCTGGCGCTGCCCGTCGCGCTGGCAGTGTTCAGCCTCTACGCTGGGTATGTCTACAATCCCGAGTGGCCCTATGAGCGGATGGCACTGCTGCTGTTGAGCATTGCGTTGTCGGGGCGCTTTGAGATCTGGCACAACGTATTTTGGAGCGCGCCGCTTTCTTTATTGGGCGGCCTGCCCACCGATGGTGACGAGCACCACGCCATCGACAACACCTTTTTGGCCGTACCTATGAACAAGGGTCTGCTGGGCGCGATCCTGGTTGCAGCGGTCTTTCTGCTGCTGCTGTGGCGGCTGGCAAAAAAGCATCGCTCCACCGAGGTCATCTGCCTGGCAGCGCTGACGCTGTATCTCTTTATGGAGAATAAGCCGTTTTTGCTCTCCGCCAACCCGTTTTTGCTGATGCTGCCGGTGGTGTTTTTTAACGCAGAGACCGGCAAAGCACAATCCGAATCGTAAAAAAGCCGCCGACCGGTTTTGTCCGGTCGGCGGCAATTTTTATTATGGTTTAGCGGTTCTGCGGGCCGTTCTTCAGGATGACGTCATGGCTGCCGCCCTCGACAATGGAGGTGGAAGAAACGACGGTCAGGCGGGCTTTTTCCTGCAGCTCGGGAATGGAGAGCGCACCGCAGTTGCACATGGTGGAGCGCACCTTGTACAGCGTCGTCTGCACGCCGTCGGCCAAGGGGCCGGCGTAGGGCACGTAGGAATCGACGCCCTCCTCAAAGCTCAGCTTCTGGGCGCCGCCCAGGTCGTAGCGCTGCCAGTTGCGGGCACGCGCAGAGCCCTCGCCCCAGTACTCCTTCATGTACTGGCCGTTGACGTTGACGCGCTCGGTCGGGCTCTCGTCAAAGCGAGCGAAGTAGCGACCCAGCATCATAAAGTCGGCACCCATGGCCAGGGCGAGCGTCATGTGGTAGTCGTAGACGATACCGCCGTCGGAGCACACGGGCACGTAGACGCCGGTCTCCTCGTAGTACTCGTCGCGAGCGCGGCAGACGTCGATCAGCGCGGTGGCCTGGCCACGGCCAATGCCCTTAGTCTCGCGGGTAATGCAGATGGAACCGCCGCCGATACCGACCTTGATGAAGTCGGCACCGCAGTCGGCCAGGAAGCGGAAGCCCTCGGCGTCGACGACGTTACCGGCACCGACCTTGACGTCCTCGCCGTAGTTAGCGCGGATCCACTCGATGGTGCGCTTCTGCCACTCGCTGAAGCCCTCGGAAGAGTCAATGCACAGGACGTCGGCACCGGCCTCGATAAGCAGCGGCACGCGCTCGGCATAGTCGCGGGTGTTGATACCGGCGCCGACCATGTAGCGCTTGTCGTTATCGAGCAGCTCGTTGGGGTTGGTCTTGTGGCTGTCGTAGTCCTTGCGGAAGACGATGCCCATGAGGTGATCGTTGTCGTCGACAATGGGCAGAGCGTTGAGCTTGTTGTCCCAGATGACGTCGTTGGCAACCTTGAGGCTGATGTTCTTGCCGCCCACGATGAGCTGCTCACGCGGGGTCATGAACTCGGAGACCTTCGTCTGGTGGTCATCGCGACTGGGGCGATAGTCACGGCTGGTGACGATGCCCAGGAGCTTGCCCTTGGGAGTGCCGTCGTCGGTAACCGGCATGGTGGAGTGGCCGGTCTTCTCCTTGAGCTCGATGACCTGCTCCATGGTCATGTCGGGGGTCAGCGTGGAATCGGACTGAACGAAGCCGGCCTTGTGATCCTTGACGGCCTTGACCATAGCGGCCTCGGACTCGGCGCTCTGGGAACCGTAAATGAAGGACAGGCCACCCTCGGTAGCGAGCGCGACACCCATGTCGACGCCCGAGACGGACTGCATGATGGCGGAAACCATGGGGATGTTCAGGGTGATTGCCGGCTTCTCACCGCGCTTAAAGCGGGTTAGCGGCGTCTTAAGAGAGACGTTGTTGGGAATGCACTGCGAGGACGAGTAACCAGGGACCAGCAGATACTCCGAAAACGTGTGGGACTCACCGGGAAAGAACGTAGCCATGTTTCTCCTTTTTCCATGCGACCGGTCGGCTGCAGGCCTCGTAGGACCCAGCCCAACCTTGGGCGCCCAATACTGGGGAAGTATCTTAACGCACTTTGACTGCTACAATGCATGATTTAAGAAGAGCACACGAGGGTTTGACGCAGGCTTTGCGTTTGCCCAGCAAACACTTTAGCGGGGAGACGTGGAGCGTATGAAGTACAAGACGACGGCAAAGTTGGTCATTCAAGCGTGCGACAAAGATCTGCCGGGCGTGTTTGGTCACGGCTGCGTCTTGCTGCTGCAGGGTATCGCCCGCGAACACTCGCTCAACCGTGCCGCCAAGAGCATGGGCATGGCGTATTCCAAGGCCTGGCGCATTGTGAACGAGGCCGAAGGCCAGCTGGGCTGCAAGCTCATCGAGCGCGACGGAGCCCGCGGATCATCGCTCACCCCCGCCGGCGAGCGCGCCATAGCGGCCTACGAGGAGCTGCAGGCCGACATCAACAACGTCATCGCCAACAAAGCGAACGACCTCATCGCCAGCATCAAAAAGTAGCTTATTAGCGGAGGGCGTTGTCTAGGACGGACGCTACGACCAGGGGATTGTCGGTGCCAGCGAAGAGGCGAATGGTGCTCCCCTGCTTGCCGCGTGGGGCCGAAAGGCGCGTCGCTGCGCCGCCGGCGGGCGATGTGCGGAATTCCTCCGGCAAAGCACCGAACAGCTCGCGCGCGCTTCGCTCGATAAGATCGAACTCAACTGCCGGGCCAAAGCCGTGCTCGAGGATTCCCGTCGCAATAGCATGATCGGGATGCGAGCTCAGCCCGGGATAGCGCACGTTGCGCACCATCTCGTTGGCGGCCAGATACTCGGCCAGAGCACGGGCGCGATCGAAGTGAGCCTGCATGCGGACGTCGAGCGGCTCGAGCCCGCGCTCCAGCACGTCGGCTTCACCAGCATCAGGGTCAAGCGCTGGGGCACCGCAGCCCGCAAGCAAC
>USDH01000138.1 GCA_900553415.1 uncultured Collinsella sp.
CCACGTAAATGGCGTGGATATCCGGAATCTCGGGCGCACGGAACAGCCCGAGCGTGCCGTACCTTGCCTGGGGTACGCAGTCCTTGAGCGGCCAGTCCTCGGTAAGCGCATAGCCCATACCCATGAGCACGCCGCCTTCGATCTGACCCTGGATGGAGATGGGGTTGACCACCTTGCCGGAATCGTGCGCAGCATAGACCTCGCTCACGCGGCCGTCATCGTCCAAAATGACCACATGCGTGGCAAAGCCGTAGCAGATGTGGCTCTTGGGGTTGGGAACGTCGGCGCCCAGCTTGTCGGTCGGCTCCAGGTACACGTAGCCAAACTCGCATCCTTCGAGCGCCTTGATGGCGGCCGCGGGATCCTGAGGATGCATACCCTGGCCGGCGACGAGTTCCTGTGTGCGCAGCTGATAGGCGTGACCGTCGTCATACTCGATCTTGACGCCGTCGCCATGCGCACTCACGGGAGCGGCGGGCGCAGACTTGCCGGCCTCGATGTCAAGCATGGCATCGCGCAGCAGGAAGGCGGCACCGCGCACGGCCTCGCCGGTCACGACCGTCTGACGCGAACCAGACGTGGTACCGGAGTCGGGAGCGTTCTCGGTGGAGCACTCGCCGTTGGCAATGTAGCGAAGCGGCAGACCGCATGCCTCGGCAACGTCCTGCAAAAAGACGGTGTTGCAGCCCTGGCCGATGTCGGACGTGGCGGCATAGACCACGGCCACGCCGTTCTCGACGCGAATCTTACAGCGGCCGGCATCGGGCAGGCCCACGCCCACGCCGGCGTTCTTCATGGCGCAGGCGATGCCAGCGTGTCCGGGATGCGCGTAGTAGGCATCCTTGACCTCGAGCAGCGTCTCCTTAAGCGCCGTGGAGCAGTCGGCGATCTGGCCGTTGGGCAGAACCTCGCCCGGCTCGATGGCATTACGGTAACGAATCTCCCACGGGTCCAGGCCGACCTTCTCTGCCAGCAAGTCGATCAGGCTCTCGAGCGCAAACTCGGACTGGCAAACGCCAAAGCCGCGGTACGCGCCGGCGGGCGGGTTGTTGGTGTAGTAGCCAAAACCGCGAATGTCGGTGTTCTGGTACTTGTAGGGGCCGACGGCATGCGTGCAGGCGCGCTCGAGCACCGGGCCGCACAGCGACGCGTAGGCGCCGGTATCAAAGTTGATCTCGCAGTCCAGGCCGGTAAAGTTGCCCTCGGCGTCGCAACCCAGCGTAAAGGTACCGTCCATGGCATGGCGCTTGGGATGGAAAGCGAGCGACTCGGCACGCGTGAGCTTGCACTTCACGGGACGCTGGAACTTATATGCGGCGAGCGCGGCCAGGTGTTGGATGGACACGTCCTCCTTGCCGCCGAAGCCGCCACCCACGAGCATGGTCTCGACGACCACACGCTCGGGCTCGTTATCCCAGCCAAACATATGGGCGCACTCTTTGCGCGTATCGTAGGCACCTTGGTCGGTCGACTGCACCTTGACGCCGTTCTTGTACGGGAAGGCGACGGCGCACTCGGGCTCCAAGAAGGCATGCTCGGTAAAGGGCGTGGTAAAGCGCTGCGTCACGGTGAACGCGCTCTCTGCCAGCGCCTTGGCGGCATCACCGCGCGTCACATGGCGGCTCTGGCACACGTTGTCCTTGAGCTCCACCGTGTTGCCAAAGGCAAAGAAGCTGTCGTGCAGGCGCGGGGCGTCGGCAGCCCTGGCCTCGACAATGTTACGCACGGGCTCCAGCGGCTCGTAATCAATCTTTACGAGCTTCTTGGCCTTCTCGAGCGTCGCCTCGTCCTCGGCAACCACCAGCACGATGGCATCGCCCACGCAGCGGGTGATATCGCCCTGGGCGATCATGACGTCCCAGTCCTGGATAAGGTGGCCGACCTGGTTGACCGGCACGTCCTCGGCGCGCAGGATACCCACCACGCCGGGCAGGGCCTCGGCCTTTGAGGTGTCGATGGAGAGCACACGGGCGCGCGGATACTTGGAGCGCACGGCGCTGGCGTAGGTCAGACCCGGCTGATCGAGCTCGTCGATGTCGTCGGGATACTTGCCCTCGCCGAGCACCTTCTTGCGCACGTCGATACGGAAGGCGCGCTTGCCCACGCCGTAGTCGTCGCCGCGCTCTAGGTCCTCGTCGATCTGCTTTTCGCCGCGGAGCACCGCAGCGGCCAGCGAGATGCCCTCGATAATCTTTTTGTAGCCGGTGCAGCGGCAGACGTTACCGCGAATGGCGTACTTGATCTGCTCCTCGGTGGGCTCGGGATCCTCGGCGATAAGCGCCGCACCCGCCATGACCATGCCGGGGATGCAAAAACCGCACTGCACGGCGCCCACGGCGCCAAAGGCGTACACAAAGGCCTCGCGCACGTCCTCGGGCAGGCCCTCGACGGTCACGATGTTGCGGCCGGCGGCAAGAGCGGTGGTCAGTACGCACGCCTTGACGGCCGCACCGTCCACATGGATGGTGCAGGTACCGCAGGCGCCCTCGGAGCAGCCGTCCTTGGCAGAATGGATATGCAGGTCGTCGCGCAGATAGCGCAGCAGCGGTTTGTTTTGGGTCGTCGTGCGCTGGACGCCGTTAACGGTAAAAGTGAATTCCTGTGCCATGGTGATTCCCTTCTACACGCCGGCGGCGATGCCGGTGCGGTCGTGAATGGCGCCATGCGGGCAGACGACAGCACACATGCCGCACGACAGGCAGTCCACGCCGTCGATATGGGCGCAGTTGTCCTCGATGCGGATAGCACCGGCAGGGCACTTTTTAGCGCACATGCCGCAACCGATGCAGCTCGTGTCGCAGATCTTGCGCGCAATGGCGCCCTTATCGGTGTTGTTGCAGCGCACCAGGATGTTCTGGTAGCCGGGAACGAAGGCAATCACGCGCTGCGGGCACGCCATGCCGCACAGACCACAGCCCGTGCACTTTGAGCGATCCACGCGGGCGATGCCATCGACCAGCGCAATGGCGCCGTGGGGGCAGGCCGTGACACAGGCGCCACAGCCAATGCAGCCTTCGCTGCAGCGGGCGTCGCCGCCTGCGGAGGTGCAACCGCTTCCGCAGGCAACGTAGGCCACGTTATGTTGAATGGATTTGGCCATAAGAGACTCGCCTATTTCTTAAGAAGGTACGAATAGTTGTCGCGCACAGCCCTGATGGTCAGGCGGACAGCCTCGGGAAGGCCGGTGTTGACGGCATCGACCGAGACGGTGCGGACCGTGCCGGCGACGCGGACCTTAAAGTGATCCTCGTCCACGGCCAGGAAGCCCTCGTTCTCGGAGTTCTCCATGTCCTGCTCGCTCCAGAACAGGGTGAGCTTGTCCTTGTAGGGACGACCCTCCTGGTAGGGGCAGAACACGGCGCAGTTGCCGCACTCGTTGCACATGCCGTCGACATGGACGACCTGATGCTTGGCCAGGCCCGGCACCTTGATGGCAACGTTGGCGCGGTTGGGGCACACGTCGCAGCAGACCTCGCACACCGAGCCGCAGCCCAGGCAGCGAGTCTTGGTGCAGTTGCGCTTGTCGCGGCACAGCGACCCCTTGCGCTCGTAACAGGTGTCCTCGCGGCCGGTTTGCTCGTTGCAGTCGGCGTACTTGTTAAAGTCCACGCCGGCGATGGCACGAGCGACCTCGGCGGCATCGGCGATAGCCTCGACCACGGTGGCAGGACCGCGACGGCAGTCACCCGCAGCCCAAACGCCCTCGACACCGGTGGAGGTGGCGGCAAGGCGACCGCGACGGTCGTGCTCGACGCCCGCGGCATCGTACAGGCTAGCATCGATGCCCTCGCCCACGGCGCAGATCACCGTGGTGGCGGAAAGCTCGACGGTCTCACCCGTGGCGACAGGGCTGCGACGGCCGCTTGAGTCCGGCTCGCCAAGCTCCATAACATCGCAGGTCAGCACGGCACCGTTGAGCGCCTTGGGCGCCAGCAGCTCGCAGAACTCAACGCCGTCGGCAAGAGCAAGATCGAGCTCTTCCTCGTCGGCGGGCATCTGCTTCTTGGTGCGGCGGTAGACCAAGCGCACGTTCTTCACGCCAGCCAGGCGCTTGGCCACGCGGGCCGCGTCCATGGCGGTATTGCCGGCGCCAATGACCACGACATCCTCGCCCAGCTCGAGCTTCTCGCCCTTCTTGGCGGCCTCGAGGAACTCCAGCACGTCGAGCTCGGCACCCTCGCCCAGGCCCGCAGAGCCGGGCATCCAGGCACCGGTGGCCACGACCACGTCGGTAAAGCCCTGGGCCTTGAGCTCGTCAATGGAATCCACGCGGGCATTGAGCTGCACCTTGGCACCAAAGGCCAGGCAGAGCTCGGCATCGTGGGAGATATCGTCGCTCGCAATGCGGAACTCGGGAATCACGTGACGGACCACGCCGCCGAGCGAATCGCGGGCCTCAAAGATGGTGACGGGCACGCCGGCACGCGTCAGGAAGAACGCTGTCGCCAGCCCGGCCGGACCGCCGCCGATAACGGCAACA
>USDH01000139.1 GCA_900553415.1 uncultured Collinsella sp.
GGACGCGCATTGGCAGCGAGGCGCGCGTATGGCCGCATGATGGGCTGTCGGCGCTGCACGATGCCGGCTTTTCGTGTGCCGCCATGGCGTTGACGGATGATTCGGTGTCATTGGACGATCCCGCGCTGCAGGAGATTGACCGCCTGGCAATCTTTATGGGCACCGAGGGTGCTGGCTTGGGCGCCAAGACCATTGCGGGCTGTGACCGAGCCGTGCGAATTCCGATGGCGCACGGGGTCGATTCGCTCAACGTGGCCGCGGCAAGTGCCGTCGCCTTTTGGCAGCTGTGCCCGCACGTGAGCAATGAGTATCACTACCAGCCGGGTTTGTATCACTAGGCAGTTATTCCGCACCGTGCTCTAATTCGGGGTGTTTCGGTCGCCGCCAGTCGGTGCTAAGCTGGTTTTGGCTTTGGTTTTAAATTGCTGTTTTGTTGTTTGACGTATGCGTGTGGGGAGGGCGTGTGGCTAAGAAATCTACGGCTATCGATGTAACGCAAGGTGTCATTTGGCAGCAATTACTGTCGCTGTGCGTTCCCATCTTTTTTAGTTCGTTTTTTCAGCAGGCTTACACGCTTATCGGCACCTATATCGTCGGTCAGTTTGGCGGCAAGCTTGCGCTTGGCGGCATTCAAGCCACGATGGTGCTCACCGAGCTCTGCATTGGTTTTTGCGTTGGCGTTGGCGCCGGTTGTGCCGTTATCACGGGTCAGTTTTTTGGCCAGCACGATAGCGAGCGTCTGAGCCGTTCGGTCCATACAGCCATGACGCTTGCTTTGGTGGGCGGCATCGTCGTTTCCATTCTTGGCATGGTTTTTGTCGAGCCCATGCTGGTGTTGATGAATACGCCGCACGAGCTACTTGCCGAGGGCGTTGCCTATGCTCGCTGTTATTTTGCCGCGATGGTTGCGGCACTGCTGCTTAATATGGGAACCGCACTGCTGCGTGCCGTGGGCGACACACGCGGGCCCGCCGTGATCATTGCCTCTGGCTGCCTGGTTAACGTGGTGCTGGATATCATCTTTGTCGCTGTGTTGCATATGGAGGCGCTGGGCTGCGGCATCGCAGTGGCGCTGACCATTTGCTCCAATGCAACGATGATCGTGTTTCGCATGATGCGCGCTCCGGGTGCATGGCGTCTTTCGCTGTCTAAGCTCGGCATCGATCGCGGTATTTGCAAGAGCATGATTTCGTGTGGTCTGCCGCTTGGCTTTCAGTCTGCTGCCTATTCGATTTCCAATTTTTTGATTCAGGTGTCGGTCAACTCGTTTGGTGCCGATGTCACCACGGCGTGGGGTCTTTCGGGCCGCTTAGATGGCATTGTCTGGATGGTTACCGAGGCGCTCGGCGTGTCGATCACCACGTTCTCGGCACAGAACTTTGGCGCGCGCAATTACGAGCGCATGCGCAAGGGCTACCATACGTCGCTCGTGCTGTCGTTTATGCTCATTGGTGGCCTGTCTGCCGTGCTGCTTGTGTTCTCGGGTCCGTTGTCGCGTTTGTTCATCGACGATGCCGCGATTTCGGCCTACACCACGACGATTCTTCATTTCATCGCGCCGTTCTACGCGATCTTCTCGATTATCGAAAACGCGTCGGGCTCCATTCGCGGTGCCGGTGTGAGCTTGCAGCCCATGATGCTCACGATTTTTGGCACCGTCGTGCTCAGGGTGATCTGGGTGTTTGCGATTATGCCGTTCGATCCGTCGCTTGAGCACCTGCTGCTGGTTTACCCCGTAACCTGGCTCATCACGGCCACGATGTTTACCATCTACCACCACAGCGGCAACTGGCTAGGCCGCGCCACCGCCTAATGATCCCTTGGGGCGGAAGAAAATGGATCATTGCTCTCCGTCGTGATGTCGATGATCCGTTTTCCTCCGTCCCCTTCGGATCAATTAGTATTCGATGCCTTGGCGGGCTAGGAGGCCTTCGTCGAAGTAGTGTTTGACGGGGCGCATTTCGGTGACCAGGTCGGCGAGGTCCGCGAGGGGCAGCAGGCCGCGGCCGGTCAGTATGAGCTCTGTGGTGTCGGGTTTCATCGCGATCAGTTCCTCGGCATCCTCGCGCGTCACGAAGCCGCGGCGCATGGCCTCGCCGAGTTCATCCAAAATCAGAACGTCGACCTGTGATATCTGCTCGCGCGCCAGCTCCATGATCTGTGCGGCACAGGCTTCGGGCGTGTCGCGGTCGGCTTGTACGATGCGCAGACCTAAACGGGGCGCCGCATCATGCTCGGCGCAGTGCAGCTTCTTGGCAAACTGCAGCATAAGCACGTTAAGTCCATAGCCCCTGGCGCGCAGTGCAAGCCCCAGCGCAGCCGTCGTCTTGCCCTTGCCGTCGCCCGTGTAGATCTGAACCTTGCCGACTTCCAGTGATGCCATCTCTGTCCTTTCGTGCCCGGCGTCGGTTTATCGTCGCTCGGGTTGGGTATTCTAGAAAGCATTATCAACCCCAGTAGATGGAGTTCAAGCAGATGGAGATGGATGACAATAAACGTAGACGGAATATGATCCTCTACGTGCTCATCGCCTTCGTCGTCTACCTCGTGCTCTCGACCGTTCTGTTCCCCAACATCGGTCACACGCAGCAGATTACGAAGACCGATTACTCGACGTTTGTCAAAGCACTCGATAAGAAGAGTGTCGACAAGGTCGAGTACAACACGGACGATTACACGATTTATTACACCAAGAAGGGCGAGGACGAGAACATCGCCTACAAGACGACCGGTGTGCCAAACGATGCGGGCTTTACCGATCGCGTGCTTGAATCCGGCGCCTCGCTGGAATCTGTTGTCCCCGATAAAAACTCGGGTCTGATGACCTACTACCTGCTCACGCTCATCCTTCCCATGGCCATCTTCTTCCTCATCGGCTGGTGGCTCAACCGCCGCATGAAGAAGGCCATGGGTGATGACGGTCCGTCGATGAACTTTGGCGGCGGTGGTTTTGGCGGCGGCGGACTGGGCAAGTCCGGCGCGCGCGTGATCGCTTCCAAGGATGTGGGCGTGACCTTTAAGGACGTTGCTGGCCAGGAAGAGGCCAAGGAATCCCTTAAGGAGGTCGTCGACTTTCTGGAGAAGCCGCAGCGCTACGAGGAGATCGGCGCCAAGCTGCCGCGCGGTGCTCTTCTTGTCGGCCCTCCGGGTACCGGTAAGACCCTGCTTGCCAAGGCTGTGGCCGGCGAGGCGGGCGTGCCGTTCTTTAGCATTTCGGGCTCTGAGTTCGTCGAGATGTTTGTTGGCCGCGGCGCTGCTAAGGTGCGTGACCTGTTTAAGCAGGCCAAGGAAAAGGCCCCGTGTATCGTCTTTATCGATGAGATCGATACCATCGGTAAGAAGCGCGACGGCGGCGGCTTTAGCGGCAATGACGAGCGCGAGCAGACGCTCAACCAGCTGCTGACCGAGATGGACGGCTTCGATAACCACAAGGGCATTGTCGTTCTCGCTGCGACCAACCGTCCCGACAGTCTTGATCCGGCCCTGCTGCGCCCTGGCCGCTTCGATCGCCGCATCCCCGTTGAGCTGCCCGATCTGACCGGCCGTAAGAACATCCTTGAGTTGCATGCCAAGAGCGTGAAGACTCAGCCGCCGATCGACCTGACCGCGATTGCCCGCGCCACGCCCGGTGCCTCGGGCGCCGACCTGGCCAATATCATCAACGAGGGCGCGCTGCGTGCCGTCCGCGAGGGTCGCAAGCGCGCGACTCAGGATGACTTTGAGGAGTCGGTGGAGGTCGTCATCGCCGGCCAGCAGCGTAAGTCCACGGTTCTGTCCGACCACGAGAAACAGGTCGTGTCCTATCACGAGATCGGCCATGCCATCGTTGCCGCCCGCCAGAAGGGTTCTGCGCCGGTTACCAAGATCACCATCGTGCCGCGTACGAGCGGTGCTCTGGGCTACACCATGCAGGTCGAGGAGGATGAGCGCTTCCTGACCACGCGCCAGGAAGTCCTGGACAAGCTCGCTGTCTATTGCGGTGGCCGTGCAGCCGAGGAGCTTATCTTTGGCGAGATGACGACCGGTGCCGCCAACGATATCGAGCAGGCCACCAAGCTCGCCCGCAACATGGTGACGCGCTTTGGCATGTCCGATGAGTTTGGCATGATGGCGCTCGGTACCGTTCAGAATGCGTACCTCAACCAGGATACGTCGCTCACCTGCGCCCCCGGTACGGCCGAACGCGTGGACGCGATTGTCGCCAAGCTGATCGAGGATGCGCACGACCGCGCTCTGCAGATCCTCAAGGAGAACAAGTTTAAGCTCCATGAGCTGGCTCGTTATCTGTACAAGAAGGAGACGATCACGGGCGAGGAGTTCATGAATCTCCTCACGCGCGAGAATCCGCTGATGCCGAAGCAGCAGTAATACTGGTTGCGCAGTGTCTATCGCCCCATTTGAGTGTCCATCTCAAATGGGGCGTTTTGCGTGGGGAGAGTTGAAT
>USDH01000140.1 GCA_900553415.1 uncultured Collinsella sp.
AAACGCTTCAAGAACCGATTCACCCACACGTGCCGACAAAACAACGCTTGGCTCATCGGAGATCGGCGGCCTTCCCAACTTGATGGTGCGACCCTTTGGCCACTCATCTTTTTCGTATGCCTCCGAGGCCTTTTCCAGCTCTCCGGGAGCAAACCCCATCATCTTCTCGAGCTGCTTAGCGTCCATAGCGCCTCCTATCGATCGATCCCGATTTCTCTGAGCACCTTGCGCGTAGGATGGACAAGGGCGTGGTAAATGATGTAACCATCTCGATCGGGGCAACATCGAGCGACGAGCTCCATGAGACGACTTCTTCTATCAAGTCCAACGAGAACGTAATCGATGCCTCCATTTTCAAGATCACGCCTGAACCATGCGAAAGCGGAGTTCCAGGCGCATCTAATATCCGTCTCCGTCAGCCCGTGTTTGAGGGCATGGGGGTGGATCGCAATGAGCTCCATAAGGGCCTCTCTTTTTGTATACAGTTTTGTAGACAAAAATGCAAGCAGTTAATACTGCTAAGCAGCCTGTTTTGATTGAACTTTTCGATGTATGGTCGTCATCGGAGGTTCCAGCGCTTTTTCACTTTTCAGCTCGGAATGTGAGCGTCCGTTGAACTCCCAGAGGGGAGCGTCTTCATAGACTATTGTGAGGAGCTTGGAGACCTTGATTATCTTCGCTTGTTCGTAAAAATCGGGTCGATCAATAAAAATTCGGCATCTTCGATTGTTTGTTGTGCTGTCGGCATGCCATTGAGACCAATAGAGCGCAAGAGCTTTGCCATGATGAAATCAAACTCGTCCTCTCTTGCGTGAAGGCTTGCGGCGCTCAGTTTGGAATCTTTTAAGATATACAGTTTGAGATATTCAACTGCCCGTGTGTAACTGGCATATCCGCAAACGACGTCCTCATAATCGAGCAGTTTAATCGAACGCTGCTTATGGCCAGCGAATATAGCCGTCTTTCTGCCCTGAACACGTCGTTCGCGCAGTGAACGCATTTCCTTGGTGTACTCGCTATGGCGTTCGTATCTTCGATAAGAATATCCGTAGTCGTCGTAGTAATAAGGGTTATCTTCGATCGTGTCGTCTAGTTCTGGCGCTATGAGGTATAGCTCTCCGTCCTTGGATAACATACAGGGGTTGTCGATGCGCCCCGATTCATCTTTGATTTTCCAAACGGTTTCATTTTCTTCGAATATCGAGACTGGTTTGGGAGCGTATGAATTGTAGAGTTCAACAAACTTCTCGAGCGAAATGATTCCGCAGGCATCCGTATAAGCGCGGGCAAAGCGCCAAACTTCTTGGTTCGATTCGAGCTCGCGGAATTCCCTGTTGCTGGGAGCATCTTGCGGACTCTGGTATCTGGCGTGAAGCGCGATGTGCGATGAGGACCACCTGTTGTCGGCCGCGACGTTCATGAGCTCTAGGCGCAGGTGCTCGTTTGCGACGCGAGCGAGCGACTCATAGTGAGTTAGGTCAAGCTCTGATCGAAAAGGAGCGCCTTTGGGAACAGCGCGAGCGAGCTTAATGCAGCGTGTGAGATAGGATTGTCCTAGGCGGGGGCCATAGTGCTTGTGTAGATGAGCGCCGACGGGGGAGAGCAGTCCTTTGAGATTGGTAACGGGATATCCGGCAGTCTCTTGTTCGAGACGGCGCCCGATGAGCAATGCCCCCTCAAGCGAAGTCTCATGATCGATGCCCTTTTGATTGAGACTCTTGGCTTCAACGATTCTGCTGATATCTGAGCGGGCGCTTGAAACGGTGTCGGACGTAAAGGTGGGGATCTTTTTAGCCATAACAATGCACTCCTGTGTGACTCACGGATAACGGAAACGTTTGATTGTGAGTGCCGTTCTTTGATGGCGACGGCGAACAGGAGCGCAGCCTGTCTGAGATGGACGAGTGCGGTAACCACCGATCTTACTTACCGAGCTCGCTCCAGCGTGTCATTGGGGACCTCCGCGGGAGCTCTCGACCAGTCTCATGCCTTGAGGCGAGTATAGCATATAAGCAAACGTATGTTCTATAAATTTGAGAAACTGAATTCCTACCTACTCATTTAAGTACGTCCCCAATGAGTGGAACTACTCATTTAAGTGCGTTCCCAATGAGTGCTAGAGCAGATGCTCTTGTGCCCAGGTGATGATGTCGCTCGACTCGTAGAGTGGCTTGCCGTCGATGAACAGGCAGGGAACCTGGCGCTTTCCGCCGACGGCGATGAGTGTCTGCTCGGCATCGGGGTCGGTCGAGATATTGCGCTCGGGGATGGTCACGCCGTTATCGGCCAAAAAGCGCTTGACCTTTATGCAATACGGGCAGCCGGTCATAACGTAGAGCACGAGTTCGTGATCAGTAGCCATGGTGTCTCCAATCGGTTGAGGTTTCGGTTGAGATACCCAAAGCCGCCGCAGTCTATGCGCGATCCATTGATGACTCGATGGCATGGACCAGAAACGCCGTGGCTCCGGTGCCGCAGGGCTTGTCGTAGTAGTCGATAAAGCGCTGATCGGCAAGATAGCCGTGGGCGAGGCCCAGGTATGCTTCGTCTTGGGGCTCGTGTCCCCAGTTAAGGCCAATCCATCGACGGTGCATTGCTACAAGCTTGCGGGCCTCGCTGCCTTCCGGTTCGCCATCGCCCATGGCAATCGAGAGCTGGCCCAGAACAGCGCGTTCAAGTTCCTTCATGTCGTTCCATGTCTGAGGATCCATATCCAGTAACGTTTCGTTTGCTGCATCGATAGCCTCATCGCCATAGCGCGCCCGCGCTTCGGCGCCGTAGCGCTCCTCGTTTTCTTGCACGGCGCGCCAGCGTTCCAGTTGCGGCAGCACGGCGCCCATGAGCGAGACAGCTTCGTCGAGCGACATACCGGTGTTTTGTGCCAGGCGCGGGGCACAATCCTCGATCATTGCCTCCATCGTAGTGTCGTAGGTGTACTTGCCGTGGTCGTAGCACCACTTGCAGTAATGGTCGGTCGTGGCGCCCGTGGCGTCGGTGCCGCAGTCGTTGGGCGTGAGTATCATGCCGCAGCTCTGACAATAGTGCTCGGGCATTTCGAGCAGGTGGGACAGCGGTTCTCCGGTTACGGCGGCAATGAGCTTCATCATGTCGATGCCCGGTGTGACTTCGCCGCGTTCCCAACGGCTGACGGCTTGGCGTGTGACGAAGAGCTTGGCGGCGAGTTGCTCTTGGGTAAGATGATGGGCGCGACGGACAGCAATGAGCTTTTCTGCGAAGGCCATAACGGCTCCTTTCTGCTGGTTGTTGGCTTTAAGCATACGCGGCGGCAGGTGCCCTTCCAAGCAACCGTTGGTTGCGCGACGGGGGCTGCGGCGAAGAATTGCGTACAACGTCCCACGCCTCCATGCCGTACAATGACCGGCATGGAACCTATTGCACACATACATACCGATCTGCCGCAGAAGTTCGGCATTCCGCGCAACAGCTTTTTGGCGCCCCATTTGCAGGGACGCATCGTCTTTGAACCGGAATTTGCCTCCAACGCAGCAGTTGAGGGTCTGGATTCCTTCTCTCACCTATGGTTGCTCTGGCGCTTCGAAAACGGCACGCCCGGCGGCACGGCTAAGGACATAGCCGCCGATGCCAAAAAGCAGGACAGGTCCGGAACTAATGCCAAGTGGTCGAAAACCGTGCGTCCGCCGCGTCTGGGCGGAGCCGAGCGTGTGGGCGTCTTTGCCACGCGCAGTCCGTTTCGCCCTAATCCCATCGGTCTCACCTGCGTCAAGCTTGATCGTGTCGAGCTCACCGACGATGGTCCCATCATCCATGTGTTGGGGGCCGACCTGCGCGACGGCACGCCCATCTACGACATTAAGCCCTACATTCCGTTTGCGGATTGCCACCCGGATGCGACCGGCGGCTGGATTGAGGATGCGCCGTGGCAAGAGCTCGACGTCGAGTTTCCGCAAGCGCTGCAGGATATGGTCCCGCCTACAAAGCTTCCTGGCTTGGTTGAGGTTCTTCGCCAGGATCCGCGCCGCGCGGGCAGCAAGCACGAGCCAAACCGTGTTTATCACTTGGCCTTCGCCGGGCTCGACATATCTTTTACGGTCGATGAAACCCGGCTAACCGTAGTCGTCGTCAACGACGCGCAAGACTAATCAGCCATTCGTCCGCACCCGTCAAATTAAGAGCCAAACCCCATGCCAAAACCGCCCATGCTGGTGGACAATAACGCCTACCAAAACAATCCGCTTTGCATGGGAGCCCAGGATGAAATACGACTTTACTTCGCTTATCGACCGCCACGGCATGGACTCCATCGCCGTTGATTCTTGGGGTGAGATCCCCGGCATGGCTCCAAACGCACCCGACGAGGGCTTCGATCGCATTCCCATGTGGGTGGCGGACATGAACTTCCCCACGGTGCCCACGGTCCAGGAACACATCATTCAGCGTGCCCAGCACCCCAT
>USDH01000141.1 GCA_900553415.1 uncultured Collinsella sp.
TTTGCATCTTGACGACTCACGAGAACCTGCTCGAAAGCGTTGTCCAAACGCATGGTTCATCCGCACAAAGCCCGTGGTCGCTATAGGCAAACATCGGTGCGCCTGCACATGGTTTTGGGCCTGTTTTCGAGCGAAAGTATGGCTGTCGATACGCATGCAATTCGCATGAAGTCCGGGCTCATCCAAGAGCCCTATAAAGGAGGATTCGCATGAAACAGTTAGAGACCGACGTCGTTGTCGTCGCCGCGGGTCTGAGCGGCCTTGCCGCAGCGGTCGCTGCAGCCGAGGCGGGCGCTCGCGTCATTGCCCTGGAGAAGGCCCCCATTACCGGTGGCGCCGCCAACATGGGCATGGGACCTGCCGCCGCTGGCTCTCCGCTTCAGAAGGCCTCGATGATCGAGGTCACGCCCGGCGAGCTCTTCCGCCGTCATATGTTTTACACCCATTACCAGGTCGACGCTCGCCTGGTGCGCGACTACTACTTTAAGTCGGGCGACACCATCGCATGGCTGCAGGACATGGGCGTGGAGTTTAACTCCGTGCGCCCGGCGTTCCGCGCTCGCGAGCGCACGCGCGCCTATTCCGACGGCGAGTACACCTGGCATGTCGTGCAGCCCGAGGATGGTTCGGAGCCCGGTCCTCGCGCGGCGACCACGATGACCAAGCGCATGACCGAGCGTGCCCAGGACCTGGGTGTCGAGTTTATGTTTGAGTGCCCGGGCACCGGCCTTATCAAGGGCGAGGACGGCGCCATCTGCGGCGTGACCGCCAAGGACAAGGACGGCGAGGAGTACCAGATCTCGTGCAAGTCCGCGATCGTCGCCACGGGCGGTTTTGGCCACAACGCCAAGCTCATCAAGGAGAAGCTCGACTTTGAGTGGGGTACCGACCTGTTCTCGTTTGCCATTCCGGGCATGGACGGCGACGGCATCAACATGTGCCACGAAGTCGGCGGCGGCCACACCCCGGTGACCATGGAGCTCATGTACCAGATCCCCGACAACATGAACCACTTCTATGTCGAGGGCGCATTCCGTCAGCCGTGCTACTGGTGCAACCGTCTGGGCGAGCGCTTTATGCCGGAGGACGAGATCTTCAACACCACCTTTGTCGGCAACGCCATCAACCATCTTCCCGGCAAGGTCGCCTATGCCATCTTTGATTCCCGCATGCTCAAGCATTGGAAAAAGGATGGTCCGGATATCGTCAGCCACGTTCATCCGCACGACCTGTACGACGGCTTTGAGGAGCAGTGGAACCGCGACCTGGAGGCCGGCTACCCGGCAATCTGCCAGGCCGATACGCTGGAGGAGCTTGCCGAGAAGGCTGGTATCGATGTTGAGGGCCTGCTCGCCAACGTCGACGAGTACAACGAGATGTGCGACAACGGCTGGGACGACATCTTTGAGAAAGAGCGCGAGTTTATGAAGCCGCTCGAGAAGGGCCCCTTCTATTGCTGCAAGCAGTACTGTGGCGCCTACGGCACCCTGGGCGGCGTGCTCATCAACCACAAGATGGAGGTCATGACCGACGATTACGAGGTCATCCCTGGCCTGTACTGCGTTGGCACCGATGCCTGCACCATCTATGGCGACTCCTATAACTACTGCATTCCGGGTAACACCATGGGCTTCTGCCTTAACTCGGGTCGCATCGCCGGTGAAAACGCCGCCGCAGCCCTCTTTGAGGACGCCGGCGACGAGGAGTGGTCGTAACACCGTAGCTATTCGCGTCTGCAGACACCTACGCGTTGGGTGCAGGCGGGGATTTGCCCTACAAGCGAGGCGCTCGGGATCACTTTGGTCCCGGGCGCCTTTCTGGACAAGAGCGACGTTTTGAGGGGAACGAATGAAGCTAACGATTAATGGAGCCGAGGTCGAGGCACGCGAGGGGCAAAATGTCCTGGAAGCCGCGCTCGATGCCGGCATCTACATTCCGCATCTGTGCAAACACCCCGATCTTGAGGCCGTCGGCGGATGCCGTCTGTGCATGGTCGAGATCGAAGGCCAAGACGAGCCGGTGTGTGCCTGCAAGACGCAGGTTGCCGAGGGAATGGTCGTCAACACGACAGGCGAGCAGGCTGAGCGCGTGCGCAAGCTGGCAATGGAGCTTATCTTGGCCACGCACCCCGCCGATTGCACCGGCTGCCCCAAGTACGGCAAGTGCGAGCTGCAGTCTATGTATCAGTACATGGGAGTATCGCCTGCGCGCTGGCGCACCAAGAGCCGTCCGGTCGCCACGGACGAATCGAACCCGCTGATCACCCATATGTTCACTCGCTGCATTCGCTGCGGCCGCTGCGTGCGCGCCTGCCGCGAACTGCGGGGTGCCGGCGTTTTGGGCTACCAGCGCACCGAGGACGGCATTCGCATTGGTACGGACGGCAGCGTGAGCCTGCAAGAGGCGGGTTGCCGTTTTTGCGGTGCCTGCATCGAGGTGTGCCCTACGGGCTCAATCGTCGACACGCTCAACATGTTTGACGAGAACAAGTCCTATGCCGATAACGTGGTTCCCTGTCGCTCGGGCTGTCCCGCTCATGTGGATATCCCGCGCTACCTGCGACACATTCGCAACGGTGAGTACACCCGCGCCGCCGCGGTGGTGCGCGAGAAGGTCCCGTTCCCCGAGAGCCTGGGCGACATTTGCGTCCATAGCTGCCAGGATGCCTGCAAGCGTAACGAGCTCAACGGCACGCCGGTTTCGGTCTGCCGCCTTAAGCGCGCTGCGGCCGTGCGCGATGCGGGCGACTGGAAGGCCAACGTGCGCCATGAGCCGCTGAGCGGCAAGAAGGTCGCCGTTGTGGGTGCCGGTCCCGCCGGTTTGACCGCCGCACTCTATTGCGCCGAGAAAGGCCACAGGGTCGTTGTGTTCGAGGCCAACGAGAAGGTCGGCGGCCAGATGCGCTATGGCATTCCGGCGTATCGCCTGCCCGATGCCACAGTCGACGCCGAGGTTGCGACGATTTTGGAAATCGCCCAGGGTGATGACGCCGAGTCGCGCATTGAGTTGCGCTGTGGCGAGCGCATCGCCGAGCCCCAGGCGCTTTTGGAGCAGGGCTTCGATGCCGTGCTGGTTGCGGTGGGTACCCATGACGGAACGGTGCTCCCCATGCCCGGCCACGACCTTGAAGGCGTGCTGCGCAACACCGATTTTTTGAAGGCTGCCCGCACGGGAGATGCCCCGGACCTGACGGGCAAGCGCATTGTGGTGCTTGGCGGCGGCAACGTGGCGTACGACTGCGCCCGCACCGCCGTGCGTCTGGGTGCCGCCTCGGTCGATGTCGCCTGCCTTGAGGCCCAAGACGCGATGACCTCGACGCCCGAAGAGCGTGCCGAGGCTGCCGAGGAAGGCGTGGTTCTGCACGATGCCTATGCCTTTACCAGCATCAACGAGGCCGAGGACGGTTCGGGCAAGGTCGGCTCCATGACGATTCACAAGATCGAGCGGTTCTACTTTGACGAGAACCACCGCGCCGTCACCGAACTGCTCGACGGCGGCGAGAAGACCATCGATGCCGACTGCGTGATCTTTGCCGTGGGCCAAAAGCCCGAGGGCACGGCTCAGATGGGCCTTGAGCTTACGCACGGTCCGTATATCGTGGCCGATACCGAAGGCAAGACGAGCGTTGAAGGCATCTGGTCGGCGGGCGACTGCGTGACGGGTACCAAATCGGTGATCGCGGCAATCGCTGCAGGTCGCACGTGTGCCTCGGCCATCGACCGCGCTTTGGGTGGCGATGGCAACATCGACGAGGAGCTGACCGAGCATGATGCTCCCGAGCAGTGGATTGGGCATGCCCCCGAGGGCTTCTACGGCGATGCCGTGCAGCCCGAGTTTGTCGATGCCCAGACGCGTAAGGATAACTTCGATACGTTTGAGTGCCCCTATACCGACCATGAGGCCGCGTGCGAGGCAAGTCGCTGCTTGCAGTGCGATTTGCGCCTAACGATCAGCACGCCGCGCCTGTGGAACGAGTACTAGGAAAGGAGCGATAACCCATGACGATCATCAACTTTATGCCTGTGCATCGACAGGCGCCTGTGGCGCTCTGGCTCCTTAAGAAGGACGTGGCGGCAGCTGCGGAAAAAATCGCAGAGGCCGGCGCCCAGGCGGTTTTGCTGCCGGCAGGCGATGAGGTCTCTGCCACGCTCGCGGATGTGTTGGGCGAGTCCTGTCGTGTGATCGAGTGTGACTCGAGCCTGGGCTTTGTCTATGCCAACGGTTCGGCTGCCGCCAAGATGCTCGACGGCGAAAAGCCGCTCCCGTCTTGCTGCGAAGGCGATGGCGCCGACCGCTGCCTGAGCGGATCGGAGCTCCTTGCCGCCGAGGGCAAGCGCTGGGTGTGGTTTGACGGAGCCGATGAGCCCGTTGAGCTCGACCGCGTCACAAGTGCGGAATCCCTGGTTGCCGCGGCGGG
>USDH01000142.1 GCA_900553415.1 uncultured Collinsella sp.
CAGGCCGGCGCTTGCCAAGAACAGGAACCATAGTGTCATGAGCGGGCCGAAGAGCTTGCCGATTGACGAGGTGCCGGCGCGCTGCATGGCAAATAGGCCGCAGATAATGATGATGGTAATGATGATGACGTTGGTCTGGCCGTCGCCCAGCAGTGCATGGCCCCATTCGATGGTGCGCAAACCTTCGATGGCCGTGGTAACCGTGACCGCGGGGGTGAGGATGCCATCGGCGAGTAGCGCTGCACCGCCGATCATGGCGGGAAGGATCAGCCACGGCGCCACTTTGCGCACCAGGCTAAAGAGGGCGAAGATGCCGCCTTCGTTGTGGTTGTCGGCCTTCATGGCGATAAGCACGTACTTGACCGTGGTCACAAGCGTCATGGTCCAGATGACAAGCGAAAGCGCGCCTAAGATCATGTCCTCGCTGACGGTACCGATGCCGCCGTTGTTGGCGACGATTGATTTCATGGTGTACATGGGGCTCGTGCCGATGTCGCCATAGACGACGCCGAGCGTTACGAGCAGCATGCCAGCGGAGAGGGGGATGGCTCCGTGCCCGCCTTGCCCGCGCTGGTCTTGGAGGTTTGCCTCCAGTTTATTGTGTGCCACGAGGACTCCCTTAGACATCCGGTTATCTGTCTAGGACAAAAAACTTTATGCCGTCTTTATACATACAAGAGCAGTTTGGCACATCGGGTTATTTTAGACAATAATCCTCAGCTGGGGATTATTTATCTACGCAGGTAGCATTTCAAAGCAGGGGCTTTTAAGCACGTACTGTCTGGGCGATGCCAGCCTTGGCGTTTGCGCGTTTGCCGGCGAGTTCGCAAAAAATCGCGCCGCCGATGATAAGCGCGGCGCCCATCAGGCGGACCGGTGTTATGGCTTCGCCTAAAAGGACGGCCGAGAACACGACGGCCGAAAGCGGCTCGAGGTAGCCGACGACCGCGACGGTCTGGACGGGCAGCTTGGCGACAGCACTAAAGTAGAGCAGGCAACCAATGCCGGTGTTGACAACGCCGAGCATGACGACGGCGCGCCAATCAATGCTGGCGGCGACGCCGGCGGACAGGAATGAGGGGGCGCCCTGCGTGATGAGCGTGAGGACCAGCGCGGTCACAAAGGCGGCGCTCAACTGGAGCGCAGAGTTCTCGAGACCCTCGATGCGTGGCGCACCCTTGCTAGCGATGACCATCAGCGCATAGCAAAATGCCGAGACGATTCCGCAGGCGATACCGGCAATGGGCATATTGCCGCCTAGACCTTGCGCTGCGATGAGAAAAGCACCGCAAGCGACAGCGATAAAGCCGGCGATTTTGCCGCCGGTCAGCTTTTCGCCAAAGATGAGCGGGGAGAGTGCCATGACAATGATGGGGCCGCAGTAGTACAGCAGCGAGGATACGCCGACGCCGATCGTCTGGTAGGCGCGGAACAGAAAAATCCAGCTGGCGCCCAGCGCGGCTCCCGAGAGGAGGAGGGCTGCGGCTTCGCGGGGACGAGACGGCGCCTGCAGCTTATGGCGTTGGGTGATGGCGAGGATGATGACAAGCGAAAGTGCGCCCAAAAACGTGCGCAGGAGCACGATATCGGAGCTGGGCAGCGCGATGGCAGCGGCGATGATGCCGTTGGAGCCAAACAATAGCAATGCTGCTAAGTATGTAAACAGTCCGTTGTTCATGCGCTGACATCCCCTCTATATCCGAGCATGTTCACTATGGGTGAACTGGCTTTAGAAGAAAAGCGAATATAATGCATGGTTAACATGATAAAAACTCATGCAAAGATGGAGGCGTGCCGTGGAAACGAATATTCAAAAGATGCAGGTGCTGCTCGAGACCGTGCGCGCCGGCAGTTTTACGCGCGCCGCCGAGCGGTTGAGCTATTCGCAGTCGGGCGTGAGCCGTATGGTGGGCGACCTTGAGGCAGACTGGGGTTTTAAGGTGCTTGATCGCAGCCGCGAGGGCGTGGTGCTTTCTGCCGACGGGCGGCAGGTCATGCCGGCAGTCGAGGCGTTATGCGAGGAATTCACTCGCTTGCAGCGACGGGTGGATGAGATGCGTGGACTCATGCGCGGCAAGATCTGTATCGGTACGTTTTCGAGTGTGGCGACTCATGTGCTGCCGCCGGTGATCGCGCGCTTTCGCGCCGATCATCCGGATGTCGATTACGAGCTGCTGATGGGCGATTACTCAGAGATTGAACAATGGGTGGCTGAGGGTCGTTGTGACCTGGGCTTTATCCCACGTGAGCCCCGAGAAAACGGCATGGCATCGCGGTCTTTGGTGCGCGACGAGTTGATGGCGGTAGTACCGGCAGACTCTTTGCTTGCCACGGCGGAGGTCGTTTCTCTTGCCGATTTAGCCAACGAGCAGTTTATTCTGCTAGAACGCGGCACCGATGACGAGATTACGCCGCTGTTCCGTCGGGCGGGACTGACGGTGTGCTCCAAGCTGTCGACCTGGGATGATTATGCGATTATGGCCATGGTTGAGGACGGCCTGGGTGTGAGCATTCTTCCCGCGCTCATCTTGCGGCGCTGTCAGTTCGATGTTGCCGTGCGTTCGCTCGAGGGACATCCCCATCGGCAGATCAACGCCATATATCGAACGGCCGATGTTTCGCTTGCCGCCGCCCGTTTCCTCGAATACCTCTAAACGTGTACACGCCATTGTTCGCTTTGGGCAAATCTCGGAGTCCGATACATTTTCTTATGAAATTGAACTTTCGAATGAGGTACGGCGCTATACTGCTTGCTAAATTGAACCCTGGTTCAATTCGTGTTCTATAAATTGAACTTTGCCAGCAAGGAGGTTCTAGTGGCCCAAGAGACGTTTAGCGATCGCCTGCGACAGGCTATGTCCGATCGCGACGTTCGCCAGTCGGACGTGATCCGCGCATCGGAGATGCTCGGCAAAAAACTCGGCAAGAGTCAGATGAGCCAATATGTGAGCGGCAAGACGATCCCGCGGCGCGATGTGGCTGAGCTGCTCGCCCGTATTTTGGAGGTCGATGTTACCTGGCTGCTTGCCGGCGACGCCGATCAAGGCGAGGCATCATCACCCCGCAACGATTCCAAGCCCGAACCCCATCCCTCAGCTCAAATTGCAAGGAGCACCACCATGCGTACTTTTTCTAAATCCACCAAGCTCGATAACGTCCTGTATGACGTTCGCGGTCCCGTCGTCGACGAGGCTGCCCGTATGGAGGACGAGGGCGAGCGTATTCTCAAACTCAACATCGGCAACCCGGCGCCCTTCGGTTTCCGCACGCCCGACGAGGTTATCAAGGACATGCGCCAGCAGCTGCCCGACTGCGAAGGCTATTCCAACTCGCGCGGCCTGTTCTCCGCGCGCAAGGCGATCATGCAGTACTCGCAGATCAAGGGCCTGCCCAATGTTCAGATGGAGCACATCTACACGGGCAACGGCGTGTCCGAGCTCATCCAGCTTTCGATGAACGCGCTGCTCGATAACGGTGACGAGATTCTGATCCCCAGCCCCGACTATCCGCTCTGGACGGCGTGCGCAACCCTTGCCGGTGGTCATCCCGTACATTATTTGTGCGATGAGCAGGCGGATTGGTATCCCGACCTGGAGGATATGGAGTCCAAGATCACGAGCGCGACCAAGGCTCTCGTCATCATCAACCCCAACAACCCCACGGGTTCCGTCTATCCGCGCGAGGTGCTCGAGGGCATCGTTGAGGTTGCGCGCAGGCACCAGCTCATGATCTTTGCCGATGAGATCTACGACCGCCTGTGCATGGACGGCTACGAGCACGTCTCGATTGCCTCGCTCGCTCCCGATCTGCCCTGCGTCACCTTTAGCGGTCTTTCCAAGTCGCACATGATCGCGGGCTATCGTATTGGCTGGATGGTGCTTTCGGGCAACCAGCGCTGCATGAGCGACTTCATCATGGGCATCAACATGCTCTCCAACATGCGCCTGTGCTCCAACGTGCCGGCTCAATCGATCGTTCAGACGGCGCTCGGTGGACACCAGTCCGTCAACGACTACATCCGTCCCGGCGGCCGTGTCTACGAGCAGCGCAACTTTGTGTATGAGGCGCTCAACAAGATTGACGGCATCTCGGTGGTCAAGCCGCGTGCGGCGTTCTACATCTTCCCCAAGATGGATGTTAAGAAGTTCAACATCACCGATGACGAGCAGTTTGCCCTTGACCTGCTGCACGAGAAGAAGATCCTGATCACGCGCGGCGGCGGCTTTAACTGGGATGAGCCCGACCACTTCCGCATCGTGTACCTGCCGCGTATGGAAGTGCTCAAAGAGTCGCTTGAGGACTTGGCCGACTTCTTCGATCATTACCGCCAGAGCTAATTAGTTCCGCCGTTCTACCGAACGGCGGACCACCTGACGCTGC
>USDH01000143.1 GCA_900553415.1 uncultured Collinsella sp.
AGCGATTCCACCCGGTCGAGTGGCAGAAAAACCATCACAACATTCGATGCTTTTCCCGATTTTGGCAAAAAACGGCGAATGTTGTGATGGTTCGAGGCGAGGTGAGCGGCACGGAGGGGCCAAAGCACCGTGCTTGGAGCGTGACTTTTTTCGCCCCACTGCCGACACAAACCTTGACTCTACAATCGTTGTAGGGTTTTCACTACACTGGTAGCTAAACGAACCAAACCAGAAAGTGCCCCGCCCATGGAACACGACCTCACACGCGGCAATGTCCTCAAGACCATTGCGGTCTTTGCCCTGCCTTATATGCTCTCGTACTTTTTGCAGATGCTCTACGGCATGGCCGACCTGTACATGATGGGACAGTTTAGCGGCGCTGCCGGCATCACCGCCGTGGGCAATGGCGCGCAGACACTCTATATCATTACCGTGACGCTCGTGGGCCTGGCTATGGGAACGACGGTCATCGTCGGCCACGCCGTGGGTTCGCGCCGGTTTGACCGCGCCGAGACCGCCATCGGCAACACCATCACGCTCTTTATGGGTGTCTCGGTGGTGCTGGCCGTCATCTTATTTGCACTATGCCCGCAGGTTGTGGCGCTCATTGGCACGCCTGCCGAGGCGGTCGAAGGCACCGCCGCCTACCTGCGTATCTGCTTTATCGGCATTCCCTTTATCGCCGCGTACAACATTCTTTCGGCCATCTTTCGCGGGCTGGGCGATTCGCGCTCGCCTATGTACGTGATTGGCGTGGCGTGCATCATCAACATCGCGCTCGACTTTCTGTTTATCGGCCACATGGGACTCGGCCCCGTGGGTGCGGCACTCGGCACGGTAACCGCCCAGACGGCAAGCGTTGCCCTCGCGCTCGTGTGGCTCAAGAGCCGCCGTACGAACATCCACGTTAAGCGCAGCGACCTGCGCCCCCAGCCCGAGGTGCTCAGCAGCATTCTTAAGATCGGCGTGCCCGTGGCCGTGCAGGACGGCTGCATCCAGGTGGCGTTTATGTTCATCACCGTCATCGCCAACCACCGAGGGCTCGTCGACGCCGCCGCCGTGGGCCTGGTCGAAAAGATGATCAGCTTTTTGTTCATTGTGCCGAGTTCCATGGGTGCCACCGTCAGCGCACTCACGGCGCAAAACGCCGGCGCGGGCAAGGGCGACCGCGCACGTCAGGTGCTCAAGGATGCCATGACCATCTCGGTAGTGTACGGCTGCCTGATCACCGTGCTGATGTGGCTGGTGGCACCGACGTTTCTCGGTTTTTTTGCCAAGGACGCCGCGGTCGTTGCGGCCGGCACCGGCTATATGCGCAGTTATATTTTTGACGCGATCTTCGCCGGCATCCATATTTGCTTTAGCGGTTTTTTCGCTGCGTACGGCAAGAGCTACATCGGCTTTGCGCACAACGTGCTGGCCGTGGCGCTCATTCGCGTGCCGGGCGCGTGGCTGCTGTCGAACGCCTATTCCGACACGCTGTTCCCCATGGGCATCGCCTCGCCGTGCGGCTCGATTCTGTCAGTGGTCATTTGCGTGGTGGCATTTACCGTGCTCAACCGTCGCGGAGCTTTTGACAAGCTGATGGCGTAGCGGCCCGTTCGTGTCATACGACGCCTGCGCTGCACGTCCTCGGCATCCCTCCCCGCCCATTGAAAGGAGCAGCCCCATGACCGACTCGCCAACTGAACATACCGAGGGCCTGCTCCGCATTGGCGAGGTGGCACGCCTGTTTAACCTGAGCGTGGGCACGCTACGTCATTACGAGCAGATGGGCTTGCTGGACCCGGCACACATCGATCAGGCAAGTGGGTACCGCTACTATGGATCGCGGCAGCTCTCCACCCTCAACACCATCAGCCACCTGCGCGTTCTTGACTTGCCGCTCGCACAAATCCGTGAGTTTGTGACCACGCGCGATGTGACCCTTATGCAGCGGCAGCTGGCTCAGCAGCAGGAGCTCATCGAGCGCAAGCGCCGCGAGCTCGAACGCGTGTCGCGCAAGATTGACAACCGGCTTGCCCTGCTGCACGATGCCCTGAGCACCGAGCTTGACACCATTTGCACAGTCGATGCGCCCGAGCTTCGCTGCGCCGTGTTGCACGAACGCGTCAACCCTACCGACGCCTATGCGCTGGAGTGGCAGATTCGTCAACTGCAGAAGGGCCAGCACGAGACCTTTGTCTTTCTGGGCAACTTGGGCATCGGGATTGGCGCCGAGCGCCTCGCTGCCGGCGACTTTGATGGCTACGACGAAGTCTTTCTGCTGCTCGATGACACCGATGATTACTTGGGCGACGTCGAGGTGCGACCCGCCGCGCGCTGTCTGACCATAAGCTTCCGCGGCACGCACGGACAGGCAGCCCCACGCTACGAGCGGCTGCTCGGCTATATGCACGAGCACGGCCTAGCGCCCGCCGGCCCCTCGCGTGAGATTGCCCTGATCGACGACATCATCAGCGACGATCCGGGAGCGTATGCGACGAGGATCGCGATACCGGTCCGCTAATCACTACCATTTATCGAGCAATTCCATCCATTTACCTTAATCCGAATTAGATTGTATTTTGTAGCAAATAAAATGACAGCATATTGCCCCCCATAGGCAGGAGACATTATGCCCAGAGTTCAATCACGTCGCTCGTTTCTTCTCGGCCTAGCCTCGATCATCGGCTTATCCGCGTCACGCCCAACAAGAGTATTCGCTGCCGACTCAAACTCATCCGTCGCTTTTACATCAGACCTAGCACAAGACTACGCGCTTTCCCTGTTGCCCATCGTCGACGGATCCGCGAACTTAGAGATCGAGCAAATCGTTCCCGTATGCCAACAAATCGGCCTTATCTGTGGCTATGAAATCAGTGTCACAAGGGAAGGAAGCCCTTACGGTTATTTAATACTTGACGCATCATATCCTGGGCTTCTGAAGGAGATAACCCTCGGCGATACCATTCTTCCGATTTCAGCTTCTCTATCAAACGCCATTTCAACTTATTCCGGCCAACAGGCCACAAACCCAACCGTACTAATTTCGTACAACGATATTGAATATGGAACTTTGGTGCCAGGAACTAGAGACTGTGTAACCAACTATAACAATATACGGTCTGTCCCGATTGTCACCGAAAAGGGTATAGCACCTCAAAGCAATAACCCAACTTCATGGGATGCAGTCATTATCAATGAAGATGACTTGATGTTGCATTTCCAAATAGACGATTTAAACGGAATACCGTTCCGAGGAGTCTCGGAATCATTAGTTGAAGCCCGCACTAATAAGTATGCATGCGTCGTTTCTGCCTTGTACGCTGTATCAATGCATTACGGTCTCACCAGTTCAAACGCTAATCAATTTAATCCCGATTATTATAAAGAAATATGGAACGTCACTGGCACAACAACGTATAAGACCAATGATCAGGGCGTCGAGTACGGAAGAACGATCATCCCAGATGGAATTGTTCCGTTTAAAAGTCTTGCCGCTCAAAAGGGTAGAGCACTTAATACTCAATTTTTCGGTTATCAGCCTCAATTCGCTCAGTACAGAGCAACTATCGATCAAGGGAATATCGGCTTGTATCATATGTGGATCAACAGCCGAAACAGTAAAGGATCCGTCGAGCTATCAGGTCATACAGTCACGGTAACTGGCTATTTTACTGGGCATAATGGAAGCTCTGGCATCGAACTGCAGTGGCTCGAAGTATTCGACGGATGGAACACTTATCCCCGAGCGATTAACTATGCAACGCCCAATATGGTCAAATTGAACGGAACAGTCTTTTGGTAGACCGGATGGCACCATCAAAATGCTATGGCACCACGGCCTTTGCCCTGGTTACGATATTGGTGATTTTCGCTATGTTTGCATCCGTTTCTTCATGCACAGATAGAGCCCGCTATAGCGGAGGAGATGATTACCTTGTCTTTGGAGCCGGCAGCGTTCATTCTATTGAGGGAACGGAACTCGTAATCCAAACAGACAACAGTCCCCGCTACACCGACGCTGGAAAGCAAACCCGGATTACATTCCCCTCATCTGGCCGAATCAAAGACAAGCTTTCCCAAATCAAAGTTGGGACAAGAGTTTCCTACTCACGCTTTGACTCGGTAGACACATCTGGATCATACGAGGGAAACGATATCGAAATTGAACAGGCAAACACTATAAGGAGATGTTGAGGAACTGAGCCTCTGCGCAGTTCCTCAACAAATCATTATGCCTCCGGGACCCTACCCGTCGCCAAAATCTGTTCAAGTGCCGCCTCGTCCAGCACGGGCACACCCAGCTGCTCGGCCTTGGTGAGCTTGGAGCCCGCTTTGGGGCCGGCGACCAGATAGCTCGTCTTCTTTGACA
>USDH01000144.1 GCA_900553415.1 uncultured Collinsella sp.
GCCATCTTCGACCGCGATTTTCACGTTGAGCTGCCTGCTATCAAGGCCGAGACCGGCCGCGCGACCGATGACGAGCTTTCGGTCGAGATCGCCGACGAGGGCCTCTGCGACCGCTATGTTGCCCGCATCGTGCGCAACGTGAAGGTCGGTCCGTCGCCCGACTGGATGGTCAAGCGCCTCAACGCCCTGGGCGTGCGCCCGCACAATAACATCGTCGACATCACCAACTACGTGATGATGCTCACCGGTCAGCCGCTACACGCCTTTGACCTGGACACCTTTGCCGAGCGCGATGGTCATCGCCGCGTGGTGGTTCGCGCCGCCCAGCAGGACGAGAAGTTCACGACGCTCGACGGCGAGGAGCGCGTGCTCGACGCCGGCATGGGCCTTATCACCGACGGCGAGCGCCCCGTGGCGTTGGCCGGCGTTATGGGCGGCATGGATTCCGAGATCGAGGACGACACCGTCGACGTGATGGTCGAGAGTGCCTGCTTCAACGCCGGTCGCACCTCGCACACCAGCCGCGATCTGTCGCTGATCTCCGACGCCTCCATTCGCTTTGAGCGCCAGGTCGATGAGACCGGTTGCGTGGATGTCGCCAACGTTACCTGCGCGCTCATCGAACAGATCGCCGGCGGCGAGGTTGCTCCCGGCTATGTCGACGTGTTCCCCGCGCCCAAGACCATCGATAGCATCAAGCTGCGCTTGGCCCGCGTGCACGCCATCTGCGGCGCCGACATCGAGCCCGACTTTATCGAGCGCTCGCTCACCCGCCTGGGCTGCACCGTCGAGCGCGACGGCGACGACTTTATGGTCACTCCGCCGAGCTTCCGCCCCGACCTGCCGCGCGAGATTGACCTGATCGAGGAGGTCCTGCGCCTATGGGGCATGGGCCGTGTGACGGCGACCATCCCGGCTGCCAAGAACCACATCGGCGGCCTGACCCGCGAGCAGAAGCTCACCCGCAAGGTCGGCGAAATCCTGCGCGCCTGCGGCCTCAACGAGACCACGACTTTTGGCTTTGCCGCCCCGGGCGACCTGGAGAAGATCGGCATGTCCACCGAGGGCCGCGGCTGCCCCGTGGTGCTCATGAACCCGCTGGTAGCCGAGCAGACCGAGATGCGTCGTTCGCTGCTGCCGGGCCTGTTGCAATCCGTGGCCTATAACGAGGCCCACGGCACGCCCAACGTGCACCTGTACGAGGTCGGCAGCCTGTTCCACGGTCGCGAGAACGCCAGCCTGCCCAAGGAGACCAAGTCCGTGGCGGGTGTGCTCTCGGGCCAGTGGAGCGAGCAGTCCTGGAACATGAAGTACCGCAAGCTGCGCTTCTTCTTCGGCAAGGGCATTGTCGAGGAGCTGCTTGCCCAGCTGCGTATCGAGAAGGTTCGCTTCCGTCCCGTCGAGGGCGAGAGCTATGCCTTCCTGCAGCCGGGTCGTGCTGCCGAGGTGCTCTCGGGCGGTACCGTGCTGGGCTGGGTTGGCGAGATCCACCCCGAGGCACGCGAGGCTATGGGCATTGACGAGGTCGTCGTTGCCTTTGAGCTCGATCTGGACAAGCTGATCAAGGGCGCCCGCAACCAGGAGAACTACCGCGAGTTCTCGCAGTACCCGGCTGTTGAGCACGACCTGGCTATCGTGGTTGACAACTCCGTGACCTGCGAGGATCTTGAGCGCCGCATTACGAGCGCCGGCGGCAAGCTGCTCGAGGGCGTGCGCTTGTTCGATGTCTACCGCGATCCGGTTCGCATCGGCAAGGGCAAAAAGTCCATGGCCTTTGCGCTCACGTATCGCGCTGACGACCACACGCTCACCAGCGAAGAGGTCGAGAAGGCGCACCAGAAGATCGTCACCAAGGTGTGCAAGGGCGTAAACGGCGAGGTCCGCGGCTAGGTCCTGCGCCGGATATAGGCCAGCGTCGGCTGCCGCCGAGTCTTACGTGACTGCTGTTTTCGGTATAAGGCACCGTTGAGCCTTCATATATGACACACGCATTACATAACGGCGTGCTGCTTTGTCGGCAGCGCGCCGTTTTGCTATGATAGCCCGCGGCGTGTTACGAATCATCGTGCTCGTAACACTGATGAAATGGTTCAAGCGGCGCTGCAACCCCATGCGCCGGCAACCGGGAGGCGTATATGCACATTCCAGACAACTACCTGTCCCCGCAGACCGATGCCGTTATGGCGGTGGCGATGGTGCCCGTTTGGGTCCATTGCATCAAAAAGGTGCGCGCCACGCTCGATCGCGAGCACATGGCGTTCCTGGGCATCTGCGCCGCATTCTCCTTCTTGCTCATGATGTTCAACGTGCCGCTGCCCGGTGGCACCACTGGTCACGCTGTTGGCGGCGCGCTCATCGCGCTGCTGCTTGGCCCCGAGGCCGCGGCTATCGCTGTCTCGGTCGCGCTGGCGCTGCAGGCGCTGCTGTTTGGAGACGGCGGCGTTCTGTCGTTTGGCGCCAACTGCTTTAACATGGCCTTTGTGCTGCCGTTTGTCGCTGCTATCGTGTTCCGTGCGCTCAACAGCCGTCTGCACGACAAGAGCTGGGGCACCTCAGTTTCTGCCATCGTAAGCGGCTGGGTCGGCCTGTGCCTGGCGGCCCTGTGCGCGGCAATCGAGTTTGGTATTCAGCCGATGCTCTTTACCAATGCTTCGGGCGCGCCGCTGTACTGCCCCTTCCCGCTGTCCGTGGCTATTTCGGCCATGTTGATCCCGCATATGCTGGTTGCCGGCGTGATCGAGGGCGTGGCGACGGCCGCGATCTACGGTTTCATTAAGAAGACGGCGCCGAGCATCATTGTCGGGCCCGAGGCCGTCGATGGCCAACTTGCTGCCGAGGGCGTTGCCGCCAAGAAGACCTCGCTGGTCCCCACGCTCATCCTGGTTGCCGTGCTTGTCGTAGCAACACCGCTGGGCCTGCTGGCCACGGGTGACGCCTGGGGTGAGTGGGACGCCGAGGGCGCCGCGACCGCCGTTCAGGAGGCTGGCGACGACAGCCTGCAGGCTTCGGTCGGTCTCGATACCCCGACCTTTGCCGACGCCCTGCCCACGGGCGATTATCTGCAGGCCTATTCCGAGGAGCAAGGCCTTGGCTTTGCCGGCCAGGCCGCGATGTATATTCTTTCGGGCGTGATTGGCGTGGCGGTGCTTACCATCGCATTCCGCCTGGTCTCGCTGACGGTCAAGGAAAGCGGTGCTCATGGCAATAGCCGAGCTGCCTAGCTGGCTTGCGGCCGAGGAGCGATACGAGCCCGTGGGGGCTCGGCATCGTGTGATGCAAAAGAATGTCCTGCACCTGGCAAGCCTGCTTGAGCGGGTTCGACTGGGTGGGGGCGCGCAGGAGGGCGGGTCGATGGTCGACCGCGCCCTTTCTTGCGTTTCGGCTCCGGTGCGCCTGGTGGGGATGTTCGTCTGCGTTCTGTGCGTGTGTCTGACGCAGAGCCCGCTGTACCTCATGTTGATGGCGGCTATCGCGCTGGTGCTCGTTGCCGTGCGCCCTGTACGCGGGCTGCGCACGACCTTTGTGCCGGCGATCGGTGCCGCGGGACTCGCGGTGGTTCTGGCGCTGCCTGCCCTGCTGCTGGGCGCGTCTGCCACGGGCGCCATGCTCAAGATCGCGCTCAAGACCTTCATTAATGTGTCGCTGGTGCTGGGCGTTTCATGGACGCTTACCTGGAGCCGCATGTCGGCGGCGCTCAAAATGCTGCACCTGCCCGACGAGGTCATCTTTACGTTTGATATGGCGCTCAAGCATATTGAGGTGCTGGGACGCACAGCGCACGATCTGTGCGAATCGGTCATGCTGCGTAGCGTCGGTTCCGCGTCTGCGGGTTTTTCGCGCACCGACTCGCTGGCGGGTATCATGGGCATGACGTTTATCAAGGCGATGGAATGCAGTCGTGCGATGGACGAGGCCATGCTGTGCCGCGGCTTTGCCGGCGTGTATCCGGCGCCTGCACGGAGCGGCTTTGGCTGGCGCGATGCGGCCTATGCGGCCGGCGTGGCGTTGCTCGCCGTGTTGTGCGCGGTGTTGTAGTGCGGACGGTCGAACCGTCGATGTGAGTAGGGAAGGGCAACGTTTTGGCAAACGATACGAATAACGCGATGGGTGCGAGCGGTGCTGCCGGCGTTGAGACCACGCCGCTCATCGAGTTTCGCGACGTGGCGTTTTCCTATGCGGGCCATACGGTGGTCGACGGCGTTTCGCTGCAGGTGAACCGTGGGGAGCTCGTTGCCCTGCTAGGTCCCAACAGCTGCGGTAAGACGACAATCATGCGTCTTATTAACGGCCTTGAGCTTGCGGACGCGGGTGCGTACCTGTTCGACGGGCATACGGTCGATTCGGCATATCTCAAG
>USDH01000145.1 GCA_900553415.1 uncultured Collinsella sp.
CAGCAGCCGCCCGAACTTGCCAAATGAGCGAAGATCATCTATAATAGACGGGAATATCGGCCCAATGCGGGGCGGAAAGAGGAAATACCATGGAAAGAAAGAATGCGTGGGCGGCGTATGCCGAAGACGACAGCAGGGTGGAAGCCTTTGCCAAAGCCTATTGCGATTTCATCAACAACGGCAAAACAGAGCGCGAGTGCGTGGCTTACGGCGAGAAGCTGGCCAAGGCGCACGGCTTTGAGGATTTGAACGCGGTGGTTCGCTCGGGCAGGAAGCTGAACGCGGGCGCGCGCGTCTATGCCAACTGGATGGGCAAGAGCTTCATGCTCTTCGTGCTGGGCGAGAAGCCGCTGGAGGAGGGCATGAACATCCTCGGCGCGCACATCGACTCCCCGCGCATCGACGTGAAGCAGAATCCGCTCTACGAGGATACCGATCTGGCGTATCTGGATACGCATTATTACGGCGGTATCAAGAAATATCAGTGGGTCGCCATCCCGCTGGCGCTGCACGGCGTGATCGTCCGGAAGACCGGCGAAAAGGTCAGCATCAACATCGGCGAGGACGAAAACGACCCGGTGTTCTGCATCTCCGACCTGCTGGTGCACCTCGCGCAGGAGCAGATGACCAAGAACGCGAAGGAAGTGGTCGAGGGCGAGGCGCTCAACCTGATCGTCGGCGGCAGGCCGCTTGAGGGCGAGGAAAAGGACGCGGTGAAGGCCAACGTGCTCAAGCTGCTGGCGGATAAATACGGCGTGGAGGAAGAGGATTTCCTCTCCGCGGAGCTTGAGATCGTTCCGGCGGGCAAGGCGCGCGATATGGGCTTTGACCGCAGCATGATTCTGGCCTACGGCCACGACGACCGCGTCTGCGCCTACCCCTCCATGCTCGCCCAGATCAATGTGGCCAATGTCGAGCGCACGAGCATCACGCTCATCGTCGACAAAGAGGAGATCGGCTCCGTGGGTGCCACCGGCATGACGAGCCGTTTCTTCGAGAACACCGTCGCCGAAATCATGACGCTCGCCGGCGAGAGCAGCCCGCTGGCCCTGCGCCGCGCACTCGCCCGCAGCCGCATGCTCTCCTCTGACGTGTCCGCCGGCTTTGACCCGGGCTACGCCGGCAAGTTCGAGACCAAGAACGCCGCCTTTATGGGTCGTGGCCTGTGCTTTAACAAGTACACGGGCAGCCGCGGCAAGGGTGGCTCCAACGACGCCGATGCCGAGTATGTGGCCCTCGTCCGCGACATCATGGACGAGGCCGGCGTGGACTTCCAGACCTGTGAGCTCGGTCGCGTCAACGCTGGCGGCGGCGGCACCATCGCATACATCATGGCCAAGTACGGCATGAACGTCATCGACTCCGGTGTTGCCGTCCTGTCCATGCACGCCCTGTGGGAGGTCGCCAACAAGGCCGACATCTACGAGGCCTATCGCGGCTACAAGGCCTTCATCGAGCGCGCCTAATCCACCCTCGTAAAACGAGCCCAGCCAGCCCTTCATAACTTGCGGTGAAATAGTTCCCAAACACGCCTTTTAACAGGCAAAACAGGAATTATTCCACCGCAACTTCTTTTTTGGCAGAGGAGAGTCCATGCTGCAGGTCATCATTTCGCCCGCCAAGCAAATGCGCGCGGCCCAAGATGCTTTTGAAGTCCAGGGCATTCCACCCTTTGCGCACGAGACGGCTCGCCTCCACCGCGCATTGCTAGATATCGAGCGGAATGAAGGCAGCGGCGGCCTGCAGGCGCTGTGGAACGTGAGTGACAAACTGCTGGGGCCTTGCCTCAACACCCTGCGTGAGTTCCGGCCCATCCTGAATAACAGCGATCTCGACAATCCCGCACTCGCCCGCCACCTCTCCCCTGCCGTCATGTCCTATCACGGCATTCAATACCAGAGTATGGCGCCCGAGGTGATGGATTCCGCGCAGCTCGCATGGCTGCAAGACCATCTGTGGATCCTCTCGGGCCTTTACGGATGCGTACGCCCCTTTCATGCCGTTGAACCGTATCGACTGGAGATGGGCGCGAAGCTCGCCGTCGACGATGCCCGAGACCTCTACGCGTTTTGGGGCGACAAGCTCGCACGAGCCATCGCTCCGGCGGGCTCCAACGCCACGATCGTCAACCTCGCCAGCGTAGAGTATGCCAAAGCCGTTCTGCCCCACCTCGCGGGCGACGCCACGGCCGTCACATGCCTCTTTGGCGAGGGTATCCGCAACGGCAAGCCCATCCAGCGCTCGACCGCCAGCAAAAAGGCGCGCGGCTCCATGGTGCGGTGGATGGCAGAAAACAAGCTCGAGGATGTAAGCGGGCTCACCGCGTTCGACGTTGGTTATCGTCACTTTCCCGAGCTTTCAAATAAAAACACTTTGGTCTTCCTGAACGAACAGGCCTTGTAGGACCACCGCTACTTTGAATGTGCTACCTAGGCACGGCGTCTATTCCGCCAAGCCGTCGGCTTTGGCAATTTCATTTGTCGAGCCGTCCTGATAGGTAATCTTGACGCGCTCCACCTCGGACACTTTGACGCCCGACGGGGGCTCCAGGCGCCATTCCGTCAGCGCGATATCCATCGTCGTGGGCACATCCCCTTGATCTTTGAGCTCAACCGACAGCGCCTTAAGCGACGCATCGAAGGTCACACGTTCGATTTCCACACCCGGAATAGACCCACCGCTCAACTGCAGCTGCACAAACTCGTCGCACGGATACCAATAGTCGCCCGGCGCGGCCACCGTATTACCGCCAGTGACCTTCACCGTCATGATCGGCAGGGCATCGTCAGCCTCAAACTCCCATGCAGTGCCGCCGCGACCGTCAAACGTCCAGATACAACAGGCAATCACCAGCACGGCAAGCACCGCAAAACCAATCGCGACAAGGCCATGGTGCGCACGGCTTTCCTCGGCCGATACATCCCATTGCGTCTCTCGATATAGATGCTTGTCTTCCATGTTCGCCTCCCCACAGGCACACTCATTGCGTCAATCGTACCCATTCGAGCTATACTTGAGCCCATTACATAAACGGGGAGCTTGCGGGACAAGACGGCAGGCTGAGACTGGGCGCGCCCGCCCTGACCCGCAAACCTGATATGGGTAATGCCAACGAAGGGAGCCGTGCCAATGAGCACACAGACCGAGCCCAAGCTCGTCACGCAAATCGACTTCGCCCGCGCCGGACAGATCACGCTGCAGATGAAGGAGGTCGCCGAGCGTGAGCATCGCGACCCCGAGTACATCCGCGAGCGCGTGGCCGACGGCCGCATCGCCATTCCCGCCAACATCGTGCACATCAAAAAGGGCATGCGCGCCTTTGGCGTCGGTGAGGGCCTGTCCACCAAGGTCAATGTGAACTTGGGCATCTCGGGCGACAAGGCCGATGCCGCGGAGGAATGGAAGAAGGTCAAGATTGCCGAGGACTTTGGCGCCGACGCCATCATGGACCTCTCCAATTCGGGCAAGACGCGCCAGTTCCGCCAGCAGCTCATCGACGAGACACCGCTCATGGTGGGCACCGTCCCCATGTACGACGCCATCGGCTACATGGAAAAGCCGCTGGTCAAGCTCACCAAGGACGACCTGCTCGAGGTCGTGCGCGCACACGCCGAGGACGGCGTGGACTTTATGACCATCCACTGCGGCATCAACAAGTCGGTCATCAAGACCTTTAAGGAGACTGGCCGCCTCATGAACATCGTCAGCCGCGGCGGCTCGCTGCTGTTTGGTTGGATGGAGGTCACCGGTAACGAGAACCCCTTCTACGAGTTCTACGACGAGGTGCTCGAGATCTGTCACGAGTACGACGTGACGATCTCGCTCGGCGACTCCTGCCGCCCGGGCTGCCTCTACGACTCCAACGACGCCACCGAGACCGCCGAGATGATCGAGCTGGGCAAGCTGTGCAAGCGCGCCTGGGCCGCCGGCGTCCAGGTCATGGTCGAGGGCCCGGGTCACATGGCGCTCGACGAGATCGCCGCCAACATGAAGCTGCAGAAGCGCCTGTGCCACAATGCTCCGTTCTATGTGCTCGGGCCGCTGGTGACCGATATCGGCGTGGGTTACGACCACATCACCGCTGCCATCGGCGGCGCCATCTCCGCCAGCTCCGGTGCCGACTTCCTGTGCTACGTGACACCGGCAGAGCACCTATGCCTGCCCAACGCCCAGGATGTGCTCGACGGCCTCATGGCCACCAAGATCGCCGCACACGCCGCCGACATCGCCAAAAAGGTGCCCCACGCCCGCGACATGGACGACAAGATGGGCCAGGCACGCCGCAAGCTCGACTGGGACGCCATGTGGAAGTGCGCGCTCGACCCGGTTACGGGCAAGAAGCGCTACGAGGA
>USDH01000146.1 GCA_900553415.1 uncultured Collinsella sp.
GGGATCTGTTCATCCATCGCAGCGGGCTGCATGGTGGCCAGACCGCGACGTCCGCTGCGGGGCGCTTCGGCCATGGCGGCAGCCGCGGCGGCAAGCGCGGTGGCAGCTCCCGTCGCCCCGGCGACGGCGGCGGCAAGCGCAAGTAACATACGCATCGCACGCTAAAGCGATGTGAGCCGAGGGCCCCGAGCAGACTATGCTCGGGGCCCTTTTTGGTGCAAAGAGGTCAGGCTAATCTGCGCCAACGTCTTGAAGTTGCGGTGGAATACGGACTGTTTTGGCCTTTTGAGCGGCTTTTCAGTCCCTATTTCACCGCAACTCATGATTGGTGCAAACAAACCTGTCCCCAATGCACCAGAGTGAGGAGCGCCCCTGGGTGCCGGCAGAAAAGGAACGTCCCTAAGTGCCGCTTAAATACCGTTTATCGAAGAAAAAATACCGCTCACCGGTCATAATGATTGTTCTGGCTTTGGGCTTGTCTACAATAACTCCTGTAAAAAGAAATGCGGAAGGTTACCGAGTCCCTCGGACGTGGGCCTAACCAAAGTCTTTGAACGGGTGTGTCTCTATGGATGCATTCGCTTGATTTTGGTTGGGCTATATTTATGAAGGGACATGCCACCATGGGTTTCTTTTCTCGCCTGATGGGCGGTTCGGATGAGCAGAAGACTGCAGCTTCCGAGTTCGAAATCCTCGCTCCCGTTTCCGGCGAGCTTGTTCATCTAGAAAATACCAATGACCCCGCTTTTAGCAGCCGTGCCGTGGGCGATGGCGTTGCCGTGGTTCCCCAAGAGGGAACGGTGTGCGCTCCTGTTTCCGGCACCGTCGCGGCGTTGTTTCCGACTGAGCACGCGCTGGGCATTATGTCCGACGACAGCTCTGCTCAGGTGATGCTGCACATCGGAATCGACACTGTTAAACTTGAGGGCAAGGGCTTCCATGCGCTTGTTGCCCAGGGTGACCATGTCGACGCAGGCCAGCCTCTCGTCGAGGTCGATTTCGACGTGGTTCGCGCTGCCGGCTTCGATCCCACGGTCTTTGTTATCGTGTGCGAGCGTTCGGAGAACTCGACTCTTCGTGAGCACGCTTCCGGCCCTGTTGCTGTTAAAGAGCCTGTCGTCTGGCTTTCCGAGTAAATTCTTGTGGTGGGTACCGTGGTTATCAAGCGAGTTTTCAACAACAACGTCGCAATGGTCACTTCGGACGATGGCTCCGAGCTCATCGTCATCGGCCGAGGCCTCTGCTTTGGCCGCCATGCCGGCGACGCTATCGATGAGGCATCGGTCGAAAAGACCTATGCGCTGCAGGAGGGCACTTCTCAGGATTCGCGTACGATTGACCGCTTGGCACATCTTTTAGAGTCCATCCCCACCGTCAACCTCGTGATTTCCGAGGACATCGTTCAGATGCTTCGTCGAGAGCTCAATGTTGATATCAACGACAAGATTCTCATTGCTCTCGCAGACCATATCAGCCTCGCCCTCGAGCGCGAGCGCAAGGGCGTTCCCTGTGAGAATCCGTTGCTGCTCGAGATCCAGCAGTTCTATCGCAAGGAGTATGCGCTTGCGGGCCGTGCGCTGCAGATTATCAAGGAGTATATGGGCATCCAGATGAGCGAGGAGGAGCAGGGCTTCATCACCTTGCATATCGTCAACGCCACCATGCCGCAGCGCTCTGACCGTCTGATTGTTTCGGTCCAGCTTGTTCGCGACGTGCTCGCGATTGTTTCCGAGCACTATGCCACGACCCTTGACGTCACCTCGTTGCCGTACGAGCGTTTCGTTCGCCATCTGCAGTTTTTTGCGCAGCGAGCGCTCGATCCCGCGGCGGGGCAGGTCAATGGCGACGCGCTGTTCCGTATCGATGAAACGGCGTATCCGAGGGCGTTCTCGTGCGCGGAGTCAATTGCCGACCACTTGGCGTCTACCTATAACGTTGTCGTTACCGATGCCGAGAAGAGTTATCTCGCATATCACATTGTTAACCTGCTTGGAGAACCTGGTCTCTAGGCATAACGTGCCCACACATCGATTGATATAAGGCAAGGCTCACGGTCTTGTCCAGGGCACGCCTATCTCAATTTGCGGAAAAGGAAGGGGAGTACCGCTATGACCGCAAAAAAGAAGTTCAATTTCAAAGCGCCGTTGGAGGTGTTCGCGAAGTCGATCGTTCAGCCGATGATGTATCCCTCGGTTGCCGGCATCCTGCTCATCGTGGGCATCATTCTGACCAACAAGACCATCTGCGCCGTGATCCCTGTGCTGGGCTCCGGTCCGTTCCAGCTTGTGGGCGCCGTTGTCTATCAGTCGCTGATGTTTATCATCAACAACCTCTCGATTCTGTTCTGCGTGGGCATCGCCGGCGCCATGGCAAAGAAGAACAAGGGCCATGCTTCGCTGATCGCCCTGATGTCGTTCTTCCTGTTCCTGCAGGCCAATAACATCGTGCTCAACGCCACCGGTTCTCTTGCCGAGGCGAGCGGCATGCTCGGCCTTACCGGAACCGGCCAGAGCACCGTTATGGGCATTCAGGTGCTCGATACCGGCGTGTTTGGCGGCATCATTCTTGGTTGCATCACCGGTGCCGTGTTCAACAAGTACTCGAACAAGCAGTTCCCCATTGCTCTTTCGATGTTCTCGGGCGTTCGCTTCCCGTTCCTGATCATGATCATCATCTCCTGGATCATGGGTGCTGGCTTCTGCATCGTTTGGTCTCCGGTTCAGGGTGCCATCTCCTCCGTTGCCGGCATCATTAAGGAATCGGGCAACATCGGTCTGTTTATCTACGGTATGCTCAACAAACTGCTCGTTCCCACCGGTCTGCATCACCTCATCTACACCCCGTTCCAGTTCTCCGATGTGGGTGGCACCCTGACGCTGGGTGATCAGGTTATCGCCGGCGCCTATCCCATCCGTGTTGCCGAGATGGCAATGACGGGTCAGCCCTTCTCCGATAGCACCTACTTCAACAGCTACACCTTCAACAACCTGTGGCCCTACATCGGTATCGGTCTCGCCTTTATCTTCACCGCTTACAAGGGGAACAAGGATAAGACCAAGGCCGTTATCATCCCGCTGATCATCACCGCCGTGCTCTCCTGTGTCACCGAGCCCATGGACTTCCTCTTTGTCTTTGCCGCTCCCGTGCTCTTTGTCGTTCACTCGGTTCTTTCCGGCATCTTCCTGGTTCTGCTCAAGGTTCTCTCCGTGCCCGCTTCGACTGCAGGCGGCATCATCAACATCGTGGTTTCCAACCTGGTTCTCGGTGTCGATAAGACCAACTGGCCGGTTATGCTGGTGCTTGGAGTCGTCAACGCCGCTCTGTACTTCTTCCTCTTCACCTTCCTTATTAAGAAGCTCAACCTCCACACGCCTGGTCGCGAGGAGGAGTCCGAGCTCGCCGAGTCCGTTGCCGAGGGCGAGGCCGCCGCGTCTGTCGCGGTGAAGCAGGGCGCTGTTGCCGCGGCTCCCGCAGAGGGCGTCGATGCGGGCATTGCCGACCTGGTCGCAGGTCTTGGCGGCAAGGACAACATCGAGGAGCTCGAGAACTGCTTTACACGTCTCCGTGTGAACGTTAAGAACCCGGACCTCATCGATGAGAACCTCATCAACCACGTGCCCAACAGCGGCATCAACCGCAACGGCAACAATATCCAGATCATCTTTGGCATGAAGGTCGCCGAGATGCGCGACAAGGTCGAAAACGCAATTGAGAAGGAGCAGTAAACAATGATCATTACTCTGTGTGGTGGCGGATCCACCTTTACCCCCGGCATCGTCAAGTCCATCGCCCTGCGCAAGGACGAGCTCGACGTTGACGAGATTCGCCTGTACGACATCAACGAGGAGCGCCAGCGCAAGATCGGCGTGCTCGTGGACTGGATTTTGCACGAGGACCTCGGCCTGGACATCAAGCTCACGGTGACCACCGATAAGGAGACCGCCTTTACCGACGCGAGCTTCGTGTTTGCCCAAATGCGCGTGGGCGGCTACGCCATGCGCGAGCAGGACGAGAAGATTCCGCTGCGCCACGGCTGCGTGGGTCAGGAGACCTGCGGTTGCGGCGGCCTTGCCTACGGCATGCGCACCATCTTCCCCATGGTCGAGCTGATCGATGACGTTGAGAAGTACGCCAAGAAGGATTACTGGATCCTCAACTACTCCAACCCTGCCGCCATCGTCTCCGAGGGCTGCCGTGTGCTGCGTCCCAACGCTCGCATCATCAACATCTGCGACATGCCGATCGCGATCATCGACGTGGTTTGCGCCGCGCTCGATATCGACAAGAAGGATGTCGAGTACGATTACTTTGGCCTCAACCACTTCGGTTGGT
>USDH01000147.1 GCA_900553415.1 uncultured Collinsella sp.
CGTCGGCCACCTGGAGGGCACGAGCCTGCCGGTGGGCGGCACCTCGACGCATTGCGTGCTCACCGCGCACTCGGGCATGCGCAACCTGAGCATGTTCGACGACATCCACTCGCTGGAGCCCGGCGACCTGGTGCTGCTGCACACCATGAACAAGACGCTCGCCTATAAGATGGTGGACTCCGAGGTGGTGCTGCCCGAGGAGATGGAGTCGCTGACCATCGAGCCCGGCGCCGACAAGGTGACGCTTGTTACCTGCACGCCCTATGGCGTGAACGACCATCGCCTGCTGGTGCATTGCGTGGGCACCAAGTACAGCAAGAAGGACGTCGACAAGCAAAAGTCGCTGGCCGGCCGCCACTGGGGCAAGCGCGAGTTTGCCGTGCTCATCGTGGTCGTAGCCATTGTGCTGTTGCTGCTGGACATCGTAATCCACGCGGTCCGCAAGCGCCGCAAGGCCAAGGCCTCGGCATAAGGCATCGTTCAGAACCACCACAAAGGGGACAGGCACCTTTGTGGTGGTCAGGACATCCAAACCATCACAACATTCGATGAAAATCGCGATTTTGACGAAAAGCGTCGAATGTTGTGATGGTTTTCATTGCGGTCGGGACGGCTTTCGTTGTGGGCGAGACGGTTCTCATTGCGGACAGTACGGTTTTCGCTATGGACGGTGCGGTTTCGCTGCAGAACCGCCAGTCCGCCGCCTGCCAACCTGCCGCCCTCGTTACGTTTTCGCTGCATTTGGGTAAAGCACCTGCTCCAAGCGGCGTTGCCTTGTATACTAGAGCGGTTTATCTGTTATGCGGAAGGGAGCGCCTATGGCACTCAGCGAGAAAGACGTGCGCGGCATCGCCGAGTACGCAAAGATCGCACTGACCGATGACGAGCTCACCCAGATGACGTCCTACCTGAACGACGCCGTCCAGATGCTCGAGCCCGTCCTGCAATATGACTTGCCCGACGTGGAGCCCACGTTCCATCCCATCGGAAGCCTGTCCAACGTGATGGGAGACGACCTGCGCGAGCCCGAGCGCGACCTGCCGCTCGACATTGCGCTCGAAAACGCCGGCAGCGCGCGCGACCGCTACTTCCGCGTGCCGTCCATTTTGGGAGAGGGGGAGAGCGAGTAATGAAGCTCAATCTCGATCGATTCACGGCCGCGCAGCTGGCCGAGCACGTTGCCGCCGGCGATTTCTCTGCCACCGAGGTCGCGCAGGCCTCGCTCGAGGCCATCGAGGCGCGCGAGGGCGGGGTCCAGGCATTCCTACAGGTGGCGCCCGAGCTTGCGCTCGAGGCCGCCGCGCGCGTGGACGCCGACCGTGCCGCAGGCAAGCCGCTGCCCCCGCTTGTGGGCGTGCCGCTGGCCATCAAGGACAACATGAACCTCGTGGGTACGCGCACCACCTGCGCTTCCCGTATGCTCGAGGACTACCAGAGCGTCTACACCGCCACCTGCGTCCAGCGCATGCTCGATGCCGGCTGCCTGCCCATGGGCAAGGCCAACATGGACGAGTTTGCCTTTGGCAGCTCCACCGAGAGCTCGGCGTTCCACCGCACCAACAACCCCTGGGATACCGAGCGCGTGCCCGGCGGCTCCTCGGGCGGCTCCGCTGCCGCCGTCGCCGCGGGCGAGGTCGCGCTCTCGCTGGGCTCGGACACCGGTGGCTCCATTCGCCAGCCGGCGAGCCTGTGCGGCGTGGTGGGATTTAAGCCCACGTATGGCGCCGTGAGCCGTTACGGCGTGGTTGCCTTTGGCTCGTCGCTCGACCAGGTGGGACCCTTTGGCCGCACGGTCGAGGATGTCGCGCTGGCCATGAACGCGCTCACCGGTGCGGGCCACGATCCGTATGACTGCACCAGCCAGGATTGCGCCGTCGACTTTACCGAGCATCTCAACGACAGCATCGAGGGCAAGCGCGTGGGCATTATCCCTGCGTTTATGGAGGCCGAGGGCCTGACGCCCGAGGTCAAGGTCGCTGTTGAGCGCGCCGCTCAGGAGCTGCAGAACCAGGGCGCCGAGCTCGTGGAGGTCGACCTGCCACACCTGGACGCCGCCATCGCCGCCTACTACGTCATCGGCCCGGCCGAGGCGTTCTCCAACCTGGCCCGCTTCGACGGCATTCGCTATGGCTACCAGGAGGAGGGATGCGCCAACCTGTCCGACCAGAGCTCGCTGTCGCGTGCCCACGGCTTTGGCGCCGAGGCCAAGCGCCGTCAGATGCTTGGCGCCTACCTGCTGAGCTCGGGCGTGTACGACAAGTACTACTACGCTGCGCAAAAGGCCCGCACGCTCATCACGCAGGACTACGACGCCGCGTATTCCAAGGTAGACGCCATCCTCATGCCCGCCTCGCCGCGCACGGCCTTTAAGTTTGGCGAGATCAGCGACCCCACGCAGATGTACCTCTCCGATCTGTACACCATTTCGCTCAACATTTGTGGCAACGGTGGTATCTCGGTGCCGCTGGGCTTGGGTGAGGATACTCAGCTGCCCGTTTCTGCCCAGCTGGTGGGTCCGGCGTTTAAGGACCGTCAGCTGCTCACGTTTGCCCGCGCCCTGGAGCGCGGCTTTGCCGATGCCGCCACGGGTGCGCCCGCACTTTCCGTCGCGCCCGATTTTGCCGGGAAGGGAGGCGAGCTGTAATGAAGGAGCTTTCCGAGGTCCTGCAGGATTGGGAGGCCGTGATCGGCCTGGAGATCCATACCGAGCTCACCGCACTCGATACCAAGATGTTCTGCAACTGCAAGCTCAGCCACGATGACGAGCCCAACGCCAACGTGTGCCCGGTGTGCCTGGGCCTGCCCGGCGCCCTGCCGGTGCCCAACAAGCGCGCCATCGAGAGCATCGTCAAGGCGGGTCTGGCCACCAACTGCGAGATCCAGCGCCACTCGATGTTCTACCGCAAGCACTACTTCTATCCCGACATGGCCAAGAACTTCCAGACCACGCAGGGTCCGGTCGCCTTTGCCATGTACGGTCATCTGGATTTGGACGTGACCGGTCGCGGTGCCGCCGAGCGCCCCGACTGCGCGTTTGGCGAGGCCGAGGCCCAGAGCCTGGCGAGCGCCTCGGCCAACGCCGAGGGCCTGTCCACGTCCATGACGTCGACCATGCGCGAGGGCAACCAACGTGCCGGCCACCTGGCCAGCTACGATGCGTCCAACTTGCAGATGCCCGAGCGCCGCGAGGACGGTTCCTACACCGTGCCCATCCGCATCCTGCGCATCCACATGGAGGAGGACGCTGCCAAGATGGTCCACGTGGGCGGCGCCGAGGGCCGCATTACCGCCGCGGCCGAGTCGCTCGTCGACTACAACCGCTGCGGCACGCCTTTGATCGAGCTCGTCACCGAGCCCGATCTGCGCACGCCCGAGGAAGCGCGTCTGTTTATGGAGAAGCTCCGTCGCATCTTTGTGACGCTGGGCATTTCCGACTGCTCCATGGAGAAGGGCTCCATGCGCTGCGACGGCAACGTGTCGCTGCGCCGCCGCGGCGAGACCAAGCTGGGCACCAAGACCGAGCTCAAGAACCTCAACTCGTTTAAGAGCCTGCACGACGGTCTTGCCTACGAGATCTGCCGTCAGGCTGAGGTGCTCGAGGAGGGCGGCATCATCTATCAGGAGACCCGCCATTGGGAGCCCAGCCGCAAGCGCACCGTGGTCATGCGCGTCAAGGAGACGGCCGACGACTATCGTCTGTTCCCCGATCCCGACCTGGCGCCGTTCGATCTGGACGACGAGTTCATCGACCGCTGCCGTGGCGAGATCCCCGAGCTGCCCGATGCCAAGCGCGCCCGCTTTGAGGCCGACTTTGGCATTAAGGCGGCGGACGCCGAGCAGATTGCCGGCGACCCCGAGTTTGCCGAGTTCTTTGAGGCTGCCGCTACCGGTATGGCTGGCAAGGAGGCTCAGACGGTCGCAAACCTGCTGGTCAACGAGATGATCGCCTACCTTAAGGGCGCGGGTGTGTCGCTCGCCGAGTCCGGCATCGCGCCGGCTCAGGTGGCAGCGCTTGCCAAGCTGCTCGCGACCGATGCCATCAGCTCCAACCAGGCGCACGAGGTCTTTGAGGCCATGGCGCAGACCGGCGACGACCCCAACAAGATCGTCGACGAGCGCGGTATGCGTCAGGTAAGCGATGCCGGCGCGCTGCAGCCGATCGTGGACGAGGTGCTGGCAAACTGTGCCGATCAGGCGCAGCAGTATCGTGACGGCAACCAGAAGGTCATCGGCTTTTTGGTGGGCCAGTGCATGAAGGCGAGCCGCGGCAAGGGCAACCCGAAGTTCTTCAACGAGTTGCTGAGAACGTCGCTC
>USDH01000148.1 GCA_900553415.1 uncultured Collinsella sp.
GGTAGGCGCCCGTTCCCCGGCAAAGGTCGGGGCGCCCGGTACCGGTTTTCACGGAGTCGCACCGGCAAGCGACGACGTAGCCAAGTGCGTGGAGACAAAACGCACGAAGGATACGAAAGAGAGAGGTTGGGGCGGGCGGTGGTTACCGGAGCTATCGCCCGCACCCGCCCCAGGAAATAGTGAGCAAATTTGTCGCTTGGGCACGTCTCCGAAGAGGCTAGAGTGCCCGGAGTCGGGAGCGACAAGCCCGACGAAGCGCACGTTGGTACGCGAGGAGGGTTGGAGCCCCAGAACCGGGTGCTCTAGTTCTCCTCGGCCTCGGCGGCCTCCTCAGCGAGACGCTGAGCTGCCAGCTCGGGAGTGAGGCCCTTGTACTCGGTCTCGCGGCCCTTGGCGCTGACGACGCGGACGACCTCGCCGATGAGCACGAGCACGATGAAGATGACGATCATCGGGAGCTTGTCAGCAATTTCAGCAGCGGAGAACGGGATCAGCGTGGCAACGATGGCAAGAATCAGCTCGATGCAGGGGATGGCCAGCATGACCTTCATCATGGCGCCCTTAAACGGGAACGTGAAGATGCGCTCGCGGTCGGGGTCGTTCTTGCGAAGGTTGAGGAACGCCGGGAACATCGGGATGTAGGTGAGCAGCAGGAAGACGACGGAGGTGCCGAAGAGCATCCAGAAGACACCGTTGGAGATGGCGTCGATGGGAACCAGCTGCAGGCACAGCACCAGGGAGGCAACGATGGCGTTGACCAGGTTGGCGCCGTTGGGCATATCGTCGTCAGAGATCATCGAGGCGAAGACCTTGGGCATGTTGCCGTGCTCGGCAGCGTAGCGAGCAACGGAGTTAACGCCGAAGGACCAAGCGGCCATGTTTGCGAACAGGGTGATCAGGAAGGCGATGCAGATGACCTTGAAGATCATGGAGTCGCCCACCATGGTCTGGACTGCGACAATCATGCCAAAGTCGGGGTCGATGGAATCGGCCGGCACAGCAGCGCCGATGCCAAAGCCAGCGAACAGGTAGATCACGGCGATGGACAGGCCACCGACGATGATAGCCTTGGGGATATCGCGAGCGGGATCGGCCATGTCGTCGGTCATGGTGCAGATGACCTCGAAGCCCATGAAGTTAAAGATGATGATCGACAGGTAACCGAGAGCGTTGGTGTTGGTGAGCTCGGGCAGGAAGGTGGCGGCGGACATGTCGTTCGCAAAACCGTTCTCCATGGCATACCAAATGCCCAGAGCGCCGACGATAACGGCAACGGCGACCTTGATGATGGCGCCTCCGTTAAGGACCCACTCGGAGTCGGCCGCCTTGGAGCGGCCCATGAGGTAGACGATCCACACAAAGGCAAGTTCGATACCCATCTTGGCGACCAAGTTGAACTCGACGCCAAAGGCCATGCCCAGGATGTCGGGGAACATGGTAGCCAGCGAGGCGATCCACAGCGGGTAGTTGACCCAGTAGTAATACGAGATGCGGGCGCCCCATTTGTCGCCCAGGCCATCGCGTACCCAGTCGTAAATGCCGCCCTCGCCGTCATAGGTGGTACCGAGCTCGGCGACAACCATGCCGTAGGGAAGCAGGAAGGTCAGGATCAGGAAGATCCACCAGAAGAACTGCTGGTTGCCAATGGCAGCAGCAGGAGCGGCGGCCTCGCAAACGAAGACGACGCAGATGATGGTCGAAATGACCGTCAAAAAGGAAAGCTTTTTCTTTCCGTCGCTCATGATGAGCTCCTTCGCTCAGTCTTGGACAGATCCGAGGCCCTAAGGTATTAAGGCAATTGCTTGGGCCTCGGTGAGCGGGCGACAGGAGACGAGCATCCGCCGCCCGCAAACGTGCGTTTAGCAGGCTTAAGGCTTAGAGCTGCTCGAGAACCTCGAGAGCGGCGTGAAGCTCGGCCTTGGCGGAGTACTCGACACCCTCGTCGTTGAGCGGAGTGCGCTTGCCCAGGGCGGCAAGGAGAGCACGGATGGAGTGCTTGCGGTTCTCGGCCTCGACCCAGCACAGGGAGCGCTCGGGATCGTCCATAACCTCGTCGACGACTTCCTCATTGCGGGTGGCCGGCAGGCAGTGCATGAACTTGGAGTTGGGGCCGGCGAAGTTCATCATGTCCATGGTGACCTGATACTTGGGATAGAACACGTCCATGTAGTTCTCGCCCGAGACCTCCTCGTCGTACAGGCCATACCACACGTCGGTGTAGATGAAGTCGGCGCCCTTGATGCACTCGATGTCGTCGGAGATGACGATGGAGCCACCGGAGACCTTGCAGTTCTCCTCGGCGATGGCCATCATCTGCTTGCCGAACTCGGCGCGCTCCTCAACGGTGCCAACGTGCAGGCCGCCGTCGGGGATCTGGTGGCCCTTAGGTCCAAACTGGACAAACTTCATGCCGACCTTGGAGGCGATGAACATGAGGGAGACGCAGACCTGGGTGGCGTCGCCGATGAAGGCCAGGGTGCAGTCCTCGATCTTCTTGCCCTCGGGGAGGTTCTCGAGCATGGTCATGAGGTCGCCCATCTCCTGCGTGGGATGGTTGAACTCGGACATGCCATTGATGACGGGCACAGCGGAGCCCTCGGCGAGGCCGACGACGTCCTTGTGACGGTCAACGCGAGCCATCATGATGTCGAGCAGCGAGCCCATAACGCGAGCGGTGTCGCCCAGGGACTCGTGACCGCCGAGCTGGATGGTGCCAGGGCCATAGAACTGAGCATGGCCGCCGAGGTCGGTCATAGCGGTCTCGAAGGAAAGACGGGTGCGGGTGGAGACCTGCTGGAAGATCATGCCAAGGCTCTTGTTGCGGAGCAGGTGCGGATAATAACCGTCAACCTTGATGGCCTTCTTCATTGCCAGGCCAAGATCCTCGATAGCCAGGATCTGCTCTTTGGTGAAGTCGTTGGTGTCGATGAAATCCTTAGGCAGTGCCATGTCGATTTCCTTTCCGCCGGTCTTGCCGACTATTACTATGAGACGCTCGAACATCACGCCTCGTGTTGACAAGACCATCATTCACCCGTATGCAATTTTTACCTAGTTTATTCGGGATTAAAGACCGTTCACGGAGTTACACCCCCTCTAAACCAATATAAACCCGCAGGTAGCCAACTTGCAGGGGGTTTACTATCTGGAACCGCGAACGGTATACGGCTATGCTGTATCTCGGCGCCTAATCCGCAATGTAACGAAGGGTTGAGACGTCTATATCCCACAAGGTATACAGAGCTCGGCCATAGAATAAATGAGATGGGACGGTGGCAGATGAACACCCTGATGTTCTTCTATACCCTAGCGATACTCCTGATTTGTATTGTGACGGCAGTGCTTTCGCTTGCCGCCTATGCCTCGTCTCGTCGACGGTTCTTTATCTATGGCAGCGGCGTTTTTATTTGCTATGCCATCGAGATGACCGAGATCTTCTTTTTTGAATACACGTTGCAAAACCAGAGTTTTCCAGCCAGCGACTATTACTCAATTACCATGCCTGTGTTGCGGACCCTTGTGGCGACCGCTTCACAAGCTTTTATCTGGCTCATTGCCATGGACTTGCTCGACAAACATTCAAAAAAGCAGTTTGTTATTCCCGTCGCAACGTTTTTCCTGAGCGAGCTGCTGATCATTGTCGCTGTCCCCTACGGCCCCATGCATCAATGGCTCTACTACACGATACGTCAGGCATTCCTTGTATTTGTGGGGCTCTATATCTTTTGGACGGCGCATAAAAGCACGCAGGTCGAGCTTAAGGCGCGCGTCAACAATCAACGAAAGCACCTCATTATCGGCGCCATTCTGGTCGGGTGCATCGTTGCCGAGGATTTCTACAACATCCTTGTTGTTCCCATGAGCCTGGCACCCTCCTGGCTGCAGCTGTACTTATCCGAGCGCAACTTTAGCGAGAACATCTTTGCGTGCTACTTTGCGATTCTGCTGGTTATCTACGCCTATCACGTGCTTTCGATTCGCATGCAGGAGGCACCCGAGGAAAAGAACGTCAGCGATCTTGATCGACACATCGAAGAGCAGATGCCCTTCTACCGCAACGCCTACAAGCTCTCCAACCGCGAGACCGAAGTCATGCGTCTGGTTGTGTTGGGCAAATCGAACCAAGAGATCGCTGACGAGCTATTCCTTGCCGTGGGCACCGTCAAGACCCATATCCACAACATCCTGGTCAAAACTGAGCAGCAAAACCGCACGACGCTGATCCTCCACTTTTGGAAGCGATAACCTGCCAAAAAGGGACAGGTTTATTTTGGCAGGTTTTATCTGGACAAACGTCGGCCGCTG
>USDH01000149.1 GCA_900553415.1 uncultured Collinsella sp.
GCGGAAAGTGCGTCCCGTTTTGAGTGCTCGGGTTGGGAGGTGTTTTCCATTGGCGGGCTCGCTCGGCTCAATCCTCGAGCTGTGCCCATTCGTGCGGATTGTAGACCTTTACGTGCTTGTTGGGCTTGCCGCTCCAGTACTCCTCGTCCATAAAGGGCAGATATGCCTGAACGCCGGGGCAGATAAAGGGAATCCGCTGCTGTTGCAGTCGCTCGCGCTGGCGCTGCTCCAGGTGCGCCTCGGATATGACGGTCGGCATGCCGGACAGCTCGACGAGGCTTGCCTGGATTCGCTTAAGGTCGGGGAGTCCCGCGTGCCATGACACCCGCATGATCAAAAAGGATGCACGGCGGTAGTTTGCCTGCATCACCGTGATGGCGGGGCGCAGAGTGGGATGGATTTTGTCCCGTTCGGGCCAAAGGTCAGCAGTGATCTCGAGGCCCAGGGTCTCCCATAGGTAATCAAGCTCTTCGTCCATGGCGCCTCGATATCTACGTGATCATTGATACTTCGATTGTGTTGCCTGGTGCTATCGTTTTCACGGTAGAATCTGCCAACGGTTGACGGCTACCGCTCGCGGCGTTTTGCCCTTCGTGTGCAGCGGTCGACTTCACAGGTCCTTCACGTGTCGGCCGTATTTGACTGAATTTCAAAAAAGTCAAAATTGGGGCTTGCGTCACGGCCGGACTTCCCGTATATTTCTTTCTTGCGCAAAGGCACAGCCGAGCGCAGCGATGCAGTCATTGGGATGTCGTCTAATGGCAGGACAGCGGATTCTGGTTCCGTCAATGGGGGTTCGACTCCCTCCATCCCAGCCATTGCATTTGCTACATATGGCCCGTTCGTCTAGCGGTTTAGGACGCCGCCCTCTCAAGGCGGAGATCACCAGTTCGAATCTGGTACGGGCTACCAAAATTGAACGCCCGGGCCTCGTAAGAGACCCGGGTTTTGTGTATTGACCGATATTTAAGGCGCGCGTTGAGTCTGCCGCCCGGACCGAGGAGTTGTCATGGACCTGCCTATCAGCTTGGAAGACATCACGTATGCCGAGAACTATCTGGCGCAGGGCGACCTGGCTACGGCGACGCCGCTGCTTGAGCGTCTGGTGGAGCTCGCCGAGGAGTATATCGACGCTGAGTGCAAGACGGAGGAGAAGCGCCAATACTTTAGCTTCGATAGCAAGTTTGAGCGCTTGGCCTATCGCCGCGTGGAGAAGGATCCGCGCGAGCTCGTGCAGGTCGAGGTGCCGTTTGACCGCCTGTACTCTGATATGGCGTTTGCCTACATTCGCCAGCAGGATTATGTGAGCGCTCGTAATGCCCTGATGCAGGCTGTGCGTTGGGACCCCATGAACTGCAACTATCGCTTGGATTTGGCCGAGCTGTTCCGCGCTCTCGAGGACAAGCAGGAATGGGCATCGCTCTCGTTCTCGGTGCTGGAGCGTGCAAGCGATGGCAAGTGCGCCGCCCGCGCTTACGCCAATCTGGGTCAGTACTTCTTGGAGCCCGAGACCGAGAACATTTCGGCTGCCGTGGGCTGCGCGCGTCTGGCGCTGCGCCTGGCGCCCAACGATACGCATACGACGCGCCTGCTCAACAAGATCCATACTACCTATCCGGATGCCGCCGAGGAGAGCGACGAGCACGTGATGGGCGAGCTGGCGTTGCAGGGCGTTCCGACCTCACCTTCGGCCGAGATTGCCATCTGCCTGATTATGTGCGCGACCGATGCTGCAAGCGACGGCGACAAGCAGGAGGCGACGCGCCTGACGGTGCGTGCTCGTGACTTGGTGGGCGAGGAAGCCTGCGCGGCGATTATCAAACTGGTGCGCGAGAGCGATGCCGAACTCAATGCCGAGCGCAAGGCAAAGCGCGAGGCTGCGGGCTCAAACGCCGATGGAGCCAAGGAGGCCGGCGATGCCCAGTAAGCGCGAGCGCAAGCTCATTTCCAAGAATCGCTCGGCGCATCACGAGTACTTTATCGATGAGACGTTTGAGTGTGGCATTGAACTGAGCGGCACCGAGGTCAAGTCGATTCGCGAGCGCGCCTGCCAGATCACCGATACCTTCGCGCTGATCCGCGGCGGGGAGTGCTGGCTCGTCGGCCTGCATATCCACCCTTATAGCCATGGTGGCGTGTGGAATCGCGATCCCGACCGTCGGCGCCGTCTGCTGCTGCACCGCAAGGAGATCGACTTTCTTGACGGCAAACTTCGCAACCGTGGTTATGCGCTGGTTCCGTTGGAGCTCTACTTTAATACCGACGGCCGCGTAAAGCTGCTGCTGGGTCTGGGTCGCGGCAAGAAGCTCTACGACAAGCGCGAGGACATGGCCAAGCGTGATGTCCAACGCGAGATCGACCGCGCGCTTAAGGAGCGTAATCGCTGACGCCCTTCATAAGTTGCGGTGGAATACGGACTGTTTTGCCTGTTTGAGGGGCTATTCAGTCCCTATTTCACCGCAACTGCGGGCGTCTCATCTTGCTTACTGTTCTGACACATATGTCTCAAAGGCGGCGTCCGTTATGGGCGTCGCCTTTTTTGTGGGTACATACATCCATGAGGTTCAACCCTGGGTTAGGGGAGTGATCGTTATGGACAAAACTGCGTTCTTTACGATGCCGAGCGGTCTGTATGTGGTGAGCGCCGTGGCCGATGGGCTGCGCGCCGGCTGCGTCATCAACACGGCGGTGCAGGTGACGTCCGCGCCACCGCGCATCTCAGTTGCCGTGAACAAGGACAACGTCACCTCGGGCGTCATCGCATCGGCCAAAGCGTTCGCGCTGACCGTGGTCGATCAGACGGCCGATATGCTCTACATCGGCAACTTTGGATTCCGCACCAGCAACGACTATGACAAATTTGCCAAGTACGAGACGCGCGAGACCGCACTGGGTATGCCCTATGTTCCCGAGCATGCGGCAGCGCTGTTTAGCTGCCGTCTGATTGATACCGTGGATGTGGGCACGCACCTGCTCTTTATCGGCGAGGTGGAGGATGCCGAGCGCTTGAGCGGCGAGGCCCCGCTGACCTATGACTACTATCACAAGGTCTTGAAAGGCAAGACGCCACCCAAAGCTTCGTCGTATCAAGGCTAGAAATGTTCTAAAAATACTTGCATTATATTATTGAGAATCTATACTAATAAACGAAGTACATCACCAGTCGCGTTCGAGAGGAGAACATCATGGCTGAGGAGAAGAAGACGTATAAGTTTGTGTGCACCGTTTGCGGTTACGAGGTTGAGGCCGACACGCCCGAGCTACCCGAGGATTACGTGTGCCCGGTGTGCGGCGTTGGTCCCGATGAGTTTGAGCTCGTCGAGGAGTAACTCGTAGACACACGGCGATTAGCCATACAGAGCTCTGTCCAAGGGCCCCGGCTGGATATTCCGGCCGGGGCCCTTTTGATTTATCTGACGGTTTAAAACGGCCTTACGTGTTACAGATTGAGACGTTATATCTGGACAGTCACGCCATCCCAATTACATCCCCGTTAGCAGCACGATGTCGAGAATCGTCACGATGACGCCGATCCCTACGAGCAACGCGTTGAGCGGGCGCGAGTTGGCGTATTTGCCCATGACGCGGCGTGAACTGGTGAGCCGTATGAGCACAAAGACCGTGATCGGCAACTGAAGCGACAGCAGCGCCTGACTCCAGATGAGACCTTCAAAAGGATTTGGGACGACCAGGCACGTCGCCACGGCGCCGGCGAAACAGGCCGCCACCCCGACCGAGGAATGTCGGTCGTGGATGTCGTATTCCTCGTCGAACATGCCCGCGGTGATGGTGCCCGCCGCCATGCCCGCCGTCACACTACTCGAGAGGCCCGCAAACAGCAGTGCCACCGCAAAGATGGTCGAGCTCGCCGGGCCCAGAATGGGGGAGAGCGTGGCCGCTGCGACGGCGAGGTCGTCTACGACCATGCCGTGCGCAAAGAAGGTCGTTGCGGCCAGGATGACCATGGCCGAGTTGATTGCCCAGCCCACGCCCATCGAAAAGAGCGTGTCGAAGAGCTCGTAGCGCAGACGTTCTTCGATAACTTGCTCGCCTTGGCCTTCGAAGTGCATGGATTGGATGACCTCGGAGTGCAGGAAGAGATTGTGTGGCATAACGACCGCGCCTAGGACACTTACGATAATCGCGGCCGAGCCGGTGGGCATACTGGGTGTGATCCAGCTTGTGGTGGCTTGCGGCCAGTCGACCTTGACTAGTGCAAGCTCGGCCAAAAACGAGAGTCCTACCACGCCTACGAAGGCGATAATCCATCGCTCGGCGCGCTTGTA
>USDH01000150.1 GCA_900553415.1 uncultured Collinsella sp.
TGGCGAAGTTCTCGGCGTTGAGCTGGCCGGATACGGTAAGGCTTGCGTGCTTGCCAAAGAAGTCCTGGCTCCAGTCGACCTCGCCGGACTCGGTGAGGGGCGGATTTTTGGGGTCGAGCGTGGTCACGCGGAACATCTCGCCGGCGCCCTCGCAGTCACTCGTGGTGATGATGGGGGTGTTGACGTAGACAAAGCCCTGCTCCTGGAAGAAGCGGTGGATGGCAGCGGCCGCGACAGAGCGGATGCGGAACACGGCGCGGAACAGGTTGGTGCGCGGGCGCAGGTGCTGCTGGGTGCGCAGGAACTCGACGGTTGCGCGCTTCTTCTGCAGCGGGTAATCCGGGGCGCTCGTGCCCTCGACCTCGATGGAGGTGGCAGAAAGCTCGAAGGGCTGGGGCGCATCGGGGGTCAGTTTGACGGTGCCGGTGCAAATGAGTGCGGCGGAGACATTTTGGTGGGCGATCTCGTCGTAGTTGTCGAGCGCCTCGCGGTTCATGACGACCTGCAGGTCGCGGAAGCAGCTGCCGTCGTTGAGCGTAACAAAGCCAAAGTTCTTCATGTCGCGGACGGACTTGACCCAGCCGGCGACGGTGACGGTCTGGCCGCCGAGCGACTCGGCATCGGCATAGAGCTGCGCGATTTTGGTGCGGTTCACGTATCCTCCCATAACGGTTGAATGATAGTTATCCATACAGTTCGGTATTCTAGCAGCTCGGCTCATTTGGGCTATACAGATAAGGCATTGGCGGGATGGTTTTTCAAACGAAAAGCGCCCGCGGCCAAATGGTCGCGGGCGCTTGACGAGGTGCCTTTTGGCTGTGTGGCGCGGGGCCTTGCTACTTGGTCTTGGCAACCAACAGCGGATCGCCGAGCTTGACGAGCGGATTGCCGCCGATAAGCGTGCCAGACTCGCCGACATGGTCGATACTCTTAAGACGATCGAGCTCGGAGACGATGACGGTCACGATGTCCTCGTGGCCGGCGGCCTTAATGGCGTCGCGGTCGAAGCTGATGAGCGGCTGGCCGGCCTTGACCTCATCGCCCATCTCAACAAAGCGGGCAAAACCCTTGCCGTTCATTTCCACGGTGCCCAGGCCGACATGGATGAACACGCGAAGACCGTCCTCGGTAATCATGCCGATGGAGTGGTTGGTGACGGTGGTGGCGCCGATGCGACCGTTGGCGGGCGCATAGATGGTGCCGGTAATGGGCTCGATGCCATAGCCCTGGCCAAGCATGCCCGAGGCGATCGTCTCGTCGGGAACCTCGTCCAGGTTGACGAGTACGCCATTGACGGGGGCATAGATGACGCCTTCGCGGGTGGCGAAGCTTGCTGCGGGCGGAACGGACGCCTCGCCGGTCGAGGTGAAGGTGGACTTAAGCGAATCGAGCAGACCCATAGTTGCCTCCAACTTAAATAGGCGCATATCGCGCGTTTGGTTTGCCGGAAACGTTTCATATGTGTTTCGCGGCTTGGTCAACGCCCCCTATTCTACGCTGCTCAGCGATACCTCTGAGCTGGGATTATGTGATATATCAGTTGGAGGGAAACTTATTGCCGGAGAGTTTCTGCGTCCTGCACCCAACTGGGGTACGCTTAGATGCGAAAAAAGAGTGCGCATAATTTGCGCGAAGGGAGCACATATGATTGTCGAGAACCATGCGCTGTGGGGCGAGGAGCCGACCGAGGATTATCCGGCGACCTTTACGTATCTGGGAGCCGAGCCGCTGCCCGATAAACCGAATGGCCGCCGCCCTGCCGTGATTATCTGCGGCGGAGGTGCGTTTACGCATATCGCTCCGCATGAGCAGGACCCGGTGGCGTTTGCGTTTTTGGATCACGGTTACCAGGCCTTTGTGCTCAACTATGTCACGAGTTCTACGGGTGACGTGAGCTTTCCGCACCCCCAGGCAGATCTTGCCAAGATGGTCGCCACGGTGCGTGCGAATGCCGACGAGTGGCATGTCGATCCCAAGCGCGTGTGCGTCGTGGGCTTTTCTGCTGGCGGCATGATTTGCGCCTCGCTGGCAACACAGTGGAAGACCGGCCCCTTCGCGGCACTTGCCGGGGCGCGTCCGGACGACATTCGTCCCGATGCCGTGGTGCTGGGTTATCCATTGCTCGACTTTGCCTATGTGCGCGACATGCAGACGCGCGATCCGCGCATTGACTTGCGCGTGCCCAAGACGGGCGGCAAGACGGGACGCGATTTGCTCAACGACTACCTGTCGATGGTGACGGGCGGCGAGGCAACTGACGAGCATCTGGCCGACATCTGCCCCACCACGCATGTTTCGCGCCAGATGCCACCGACCTTTGTGTGGGGCGTGTCCGACGACAAGACGGCACCGATCGCGCAGGTCTACCCGTTTGCGCAGCGCATGGCCGAGGAGGGCGTTGCATGCGAGATGCACGTCTTTGACCAGGGCGGTCACGGCCTTTCGCTCGGCAACGCCAACACCGCGGTCGACAACGAGGACAAGCAAGTGGCGGTCCGTCCCTGGATCCGCCTGGCCTTCCGCTTTTTGGAGCGCCACGGCTTTTAGACCGCGCAGCACGAGAGTGGATAATCTCCCATTTTTTGGTCTGCTTTTCGACAAAAACGGGGGATTATCCACTCTCGTGAGATGGGCGTCTGATAGCTATCCTTGTTGCTTTCCTACCAGACGGTGAACTGGGCGTTTTCCGTGTTCCAATGGACATCGCGAACGTAGTCGCGCACGCCCGTCGCGTCTCGTGCTTCGAACAACTCAAGAATATGAGCATGTTCGTTGTTGGCTTTATTGAGCAGTTTGCAAGCCGTCTCTTGGTCAACAGTCTCGTAATCGCGCTTGATAAAGCAACGCTCGAGCTGCGAGATCATATCGCGCAGACGGTCGTTGCCACAGCGGTTGAAGTACGTAAGGTGAAAGTCTCGCTGAATGTCGTCATACTTACGGATGAGACCGCCTTGGATCGCGAGGTCCATGGAGCCGACGAGAAATTTCAGCTGCGTAATATCGTCGTCAGTTAGATTCGGACAGGCGAGATATGCGGCCTGCCCGTCGAGCGGCCCCATAATCTCAAAGACTTCAACGGCGTTTTGCTGATCGAACCCACGGACGCGGAATCCGCGGCGGGGGAGATTGTCCAGGTAGCCGTCGCTTGCCAGCTGGATGAGCGCTTCGCGGACCGGCGTGCGCGACACGCCCATGGCATCGCAGATCGCCTGCTCACTCAGCCGATCGCCGGCCGAAAGCTCGCCGGCGTCAATACGGCTCGAAATATAGTCGTATACGTGGTCCTTCAGGGGCTTTCTGAGCGTTTCCATGAGCCTATGTTCCTTAACGGTATATTTCTAAAAGCAAATACGTTTCACTTGAATAGCTCAGTTGAATTATAGAACGACCAGCTAAATCATGCTACTTTGCGCCGATACGTAAGAATACGCTTACCGAAGAATACCTACCGTTCAGGATTGTATACAATATACAAAACAGGAAAACCGCCCTAAGATAAAGCCATCGAAAGGAAGGCGGGCGCGAAGAAGTCCCGCTCTCTGCTAAGAGATCCAAGGAGGATCATCATGACCAAGTTCAGCCACGTCATCATCCGCCGCCCCGGCAAGTCCCTGAGCAATGGCATCACGAGTGCCCCCGAGCTTGGCCAGCCCATCTACGAGCGCGCCATCGAGGAGCACTACGATTACGAGCATGCGCTCGAGCAGTGCGGCGTTGACGTGTCGGTGCTGCCGGCACTCGAGCAGTATCCCGACAGCTGCTTCGTCGAAGATCCGGCCGTTATCACTCGCTGCGGCGCCATCATTACCAACCCCGGCGCCGATAGCCGCAACGGCGAGAAGGACGAGATTGAGCCGGCCGTCCGTCGCTTCTTTGACGACGAGCATGTCAAGCACATCGTTTCTCCGGGCACGCTTGACGGCGGCGACGTCATGATGGTCGGTGACCATTTCTACGTCGGTCGCTCCGCTCGTACCAACGAAGAGGGCATTCGCCAGTTCTGTGAGATTCTCGAGGGCTGGGGCCTCGAGGGTTCTGAGGTTCCGCTGGAGGAGGTCCTGCACCTCAAGACGGGCGTCAACTACATCGAGGACAACAACATGCTCGTCTCTGGTGAGTTCATCGATAAGCCCGACTTTGCCCAGTACAACAAGATCGTCGTGCCCGAGGACGAGGCGTACGGCGCAAACTGCATCTGGGTCAACGGTACGGTCATCGTTGCCGAGGGCTATCCGACTGTGCTCAAGGCCGTGCAGGATCTG
>USDH01000151.1 GCA_900553415.1 uncultured Collinsella sp.
CAACGATACGACGAGGGGATTTTCCGACCCTTCTTGCGTGCTCGAGCTCTTTGAGTCTGCCAAGGGGTTTCTTGATTATTCTCTTTCAATGCCCGATGGTTCCGATCCGGTGATTCACGATATGGATGAGACGGAGTGGGAGCGGCGTGCGTTTGCTGACAAGATGGCGAATCGCCTGGGCGTGCCGCTCAACGAACTCAAGACCGTAGCGCCCTCGCGGCGAGACGGAATCATTTTCGCTCTGCACGATGGCGGCTACACGGTGCGCGAGATCGAACGGTATACGGGAATCAGCAAGAGTACCGTCTCTCGTATCGTGCGCGCTTATGCTCGGGTGAAGGCTCAGGCTGAGGGCTCGGAATAGAAAATGGCCGAACCACTCTTGTCAAGCGATTCGGCCAACAAAATTCTTAAGATTTGGGACAAATACTACTGATTATTTTGTCCCGTGAGCATGCCGTCGAGGGTGCGCCAGGCGAGCTCGGCGCATTTGACGCGGGCGGGCATGTGCGAGATGTCCTGGAGCTGGGCGGCCTCGTCCAGATCTTCCAGGTCCTCCTCGGAGAGCTTCTCGCCGCGGATCATGGCGAGGAAGAGCTCTGCCAGGTGGCGAGCTTCCTCGACGGTCTCGCCGGTGATGAGGTCGGCCATGATGTCGGCACTGGCCTGGCTGATGGCGCAGCCGTGACCGGTAAAGGAGGCCTCCTCGATCACGTTGTTCTCGACACGCAGCTGCAAGGTGAGCTCGTCTCCGCAGCTGGGGTTGATGCCGTTGTGCTCGTGCGTGGGGGCGTCCATCTCGTACTTGTAGTCGGGGTGCGAGTTGTGCTCCATAAATGTGGTGGAGGTGTACAGATTACCCATTGAACGTGCTCCAAACGTGATGCAGGCCGGCGATGAACTTGTCGATATCGGTCTTGTCGTTGTAGAAGGCCACGCTGGCGCGGCAGCAGGCGAGGTTCTCGACGCCCAGCCAGGTGAGCAGCGGCTGCGCGCAGTGGTGACCGGCGCGGATGCAGACGCCGTCCATGTCCATGATGCTCGCGACATCGTGCGGGTGGATGCCCTTGACATTAAAGCTCACGACGCCGTGGTGGTTATCCCAATAGATTGAGCCGATGATCTGGACAAAGTCGAGCTGCATGAGCTCGCCCATCAGGTAGTGGACGAGTGCCTGCTCGCGTGCCTGGATGTTCTCGTAACCAACCGTGTTGACCAGGTAGTCGAGTGCCGCACCCGTGGCGAAGATGCCGGCGGCGTCCTGCGTGCCGGCCTCGAACTTCTCGGGGACGGGAGCCCAGACGGCGTCCTGCTCAGTAACCGAGTCGATCATCTCACCGCCGGTAAGCATGGGCGGCATGGCGTTGAGCAGATCCATCTTGCCCCACAGCACGCCGATGCCCATGGGGCCCATGGCCTTGTGCGCGCTAAAGGCAAAGAAGTCGGCGCCCAGATCGGCCACATTGACTGGCATGTGCGGCAGCGACTGTGCGCCGTCGACGACCAGATAGCCGCCGTACTTGTGCACGAGCTTGCCGAGGTTCTTGACCGGATTCTCGACGCCCAGGACGTTAGAGACCTGACCCACGGCCAGGATCTTGGTCTTGGGGCCCACCTTGGCCAGAACCTCCTCGGTCGTGAGCTGGCCGGTCTTGGTGGGGTAGAGGTAGACGAGCTTGGCACCGGTCTCGCGGCAGACCTGCTGCCACGGAATCAGGTTGGAGTGGTGCTCCATGATGGTGATGACGACCTCGTCGCCCGGCTCGAGGACCGTGGGCGCAAAGCTCTTGGCGACCAGGTTGAGCGACTCGCTCGTGTTGCGGGTGAAGACGACCTCGTTGGCCTGGGCGGCGCCGATGACGTCGGCGATCTGCTGGCGGACTTTCGCGATGGCGTCGGTGGCCTCGACGGACAGCGAGTACAGGCCGCGCAGGGGGTTGGCGTTCATGCGCTGATAGAAGTCGCGCTCGGCGTCAAGCACACAGGCAGGGCGCTGCGCGGTGGCGGCGCTATCGAGGAAGGCGATCTCGGGGTGTTGCTGGAACAGCGGGAACTGCGCCTTGTAGGGGTTGGTCTCGATGTCGACGGTAGGCCAGCCGCGCGAGGCCTCATCGCTTGCGTCGAGCTCCATAGGCTCCGGTGCGGTACAGGTATCGCATTTAACGTGCTCGGTGTCGATCATGCGAGCTCCTCTTCAAAGTTGTCGATCAGGTTGTTGCCCAAGCGGACGACGGCGGCGCGGGTGCGCTCGTCGGTGGCGGAAAGCGCGGCGTCCTCCAACTTGGCACGGACGAACAGGTCCTCGGCGGCGTTCTGGTCAAGGCCGCGGCAGGCGAGATAGAACAGCTGCTCGTCGCGAACGTGACCGATGGTGGCGCCGTGGTTGCCGGCGACGTCGTCCTCGTCGCAGAGGATGACGGGGACGGTCTTGTTGTCGACGCCCTTGTTGGCCAAAAGCACCGTCTCGCGCTCGGTGCCGGTTGCACCCTTGCAGCCGTGCACGAGGTCGATGGTGCCGCGGTAGACCTTCTTGGACGTGCCAGTCAGCACGCCGTTGGCGTCGATCTCGCACTCGGTCTTGCGACCGCGGTGGCGCAGCTCGTAGTTAAAGTCGCGCACCTGCTCGCAGGCGCCCAGGTAATCGGTATCGATGGTGACCTTGGCGGTATCGCCCAGCAGGTCGCCGGCAAGGCCGGTGGCGCTGGCGCCGGCACCCAGGACGGTGTGCTGCACGTTGACGCGCGCGCCCTCGTCCAGGAACAGGCCGGTGTCGTCGAGCGCGATCCAGCTATCGTCGAGCGTCTGCGTGCAGGTCACGTTGACGGTGGCGTACTCGTGGGCGCACACACGCAGCACGGAGCCCACGACGCCCTCGCCGGCAACGGGGGAGTCCAGGGCTAGGGCGAGGTCGAGCGTTGCCTGCGGGCGGGCGACGACGTCGATGGCGGCAATCGCAGCCGCTGCGTCGACGCCACTCACGCGCACGGTAACGGCGGCGTGCTGGTAGGCGGGAACATCGATGACGATGCGCTTGGTGGCGTGCTCGGTCAGATACGCATAGGCGGCCTCGCCCATGCCGGTCTCGAAGGCCTCGGCAGGGGAGAGCTCCTCCTCGAGCTTGATGGCGCCGGCCTGGTAAACAGAGGTGGCGGGCACGTCGAGCTCGGTCTCGGGCGTGATGCGGGCACGGTCGGCAGCGTCGCCGGGGGCGGAGGCGCGGCGCTCGGGGAAGCGCTCGGCCATGGCGTCCATGGCGGCGTCGAAGGCGTCGGCCGAGCCGGCAAGCTGCTCGTCCAAGCCCTCGACCTCAACGGCCTCGGTGGGAGCGGCGGCAAGCTCGTCAGAGAGCTCGAGCTTGGTCTGATTCATCTTCAGCCAGCCCCAAGTGGCAGCTGGCATCGCATTAACCTGCTCAAGGGTGGTAGCAGCGGTGTTGGTTTCCTGTTTCATTATCCGATCGCTCCTTCCATCTCGAGCTTGATCAGGTTGTTCATCTCGACTGCGTACTCCAGCGGCAGCTCCTTGGAGACCGGGTTGGCAAAGCCGTTGACGATCATGGTACGGGCCTCTTCCTCCGAGATACCGCGGCTCATCAGGTAGAACACCTTATCGTCGCCGATGCGGCCGATGGTGGCCTCGTGGCCGATGTCGACGTTCTTGGCGCGGATGTCCATGGCGGGGATGGTATCGGAGCGGCTTTGGTCGTCGAGCATGAGCGACTGGCAGCTTACGGTTGCCTTGGAACCCTCGGCCTTAGGCGTGGCCACGATGGAGCTGCGGAAGGTCTGGATGCCGCCGCTCTTGGAGATGCCCTTGGTCTCGACGGTTGCCGAGGTCTCAGGCGCGTTGAGTACGACCTTGCAGCCGGTATCCAGGTTCTGGCCGGCACCGGCAAAGGTAATGCCGGTAAAGCTCGAGCGGGCGCGGCGGCCATTGAGTACACTCATGGGGTAGAGGTAGCCCACATGGCTGCCGAAGGAGCCACTGATCCACTCGATGTCGCCATCCTCGTCCACGCGCGCACGCTTGGTGTTGAGGTTGTACATGTTCTTGGACCAGTTCTCGATAGTCGAGTAGCGCAGGTGCGCACGCTTGCCCACAAAGAGCTCGACGGCGCCGGCGTGGAGGTTGGCCACGTTGTACTTGGGCGCGGAGCAGCCCTCGATAAAGTGCAGGTCGGCGTCGTCCTCGACGATGATGAGCGTGTGCTCAAACTGGCCGGCGCCCTTGGCGTTCAGGCGGAAGT
>USDH01000152.1 GCA_900553415.1 uncultured Collinsella sp.
CGCGTACTTTGGTACGCGAGCGACGGTTTGAGCGGCAAGATGCGGTGCCTGGACAAGCCGCAGCATTAGAAGTCCAACCTCATAGGGATACCCTGGCTGGCCATATACTCCTTCACCTGGCGGATGCTGAAGGTTCCAAAGTGAAAGACGCTCGCCGCCAGCACGGCGTCGGCCTCGCCCTCGATCACGCCCTCGGCAAAATGCTCGAGCGTACCCACGCCGCCGCTCGCGATGACGGGGATTGGCACCGCGCGGGCCACGGCGCGGGTGAGCGCCAGGTCAAAGCCGGCCTTGGTGCCGTCGCGGTCCATGCTGGTCAGTAGGATTTCGCCGGCGCCGCGACGAGCCGCCTCCTCGGCCCACGCCACCGCGTCGATACCCGTGGCGTTGCGGCCTCCTGCGGTAAAGACTTCCCACTTGTCGGCACCAGATGCGCCGGGCAAACCGACGCGCTTGGCATCGATCGCCACGACCACGGCCTGGCTACCAAACGCCGCGGCGGCCTGGCTGATCAACGACGGATCGCGCACGGCGGCAGAGTTAAGCGACACCTTGTCGGCACCGGCGGCAACCATGGTCCGCATGCCCGCCAAGTCGCGGAAACCGCCGCCCACGGTATAGGGAATAGCGAGCTCCTCGGCTGCATGCGCCGCCATCTCGATAGTCGTCGCACGGTTATCGCTCGTGGCGGTAATGTCCAGGAAGACGACCTCGTCTGCACCCTCGCGGTCGTAGGCGCGCGCCAGCTCCACCGGGTCGCCAGCATCGCGCAGGCTCACAAAGTTGACGCCCTTAACCACACGGCCGTCCTTGACGTCCAGACAGGGAATCACGCGTTTGGTAAGCATGGGCTACTCCTCCCCTCGGGCGGCGGCCAACGCCTGGGCCAGCGTAAAGTTGCCCTCGTAGAGCGCACGACCGGTAATGGCACCCTCGATGGCATCCTCGCCCACCGCGGCCAGTGCGCGGATATCGTCGAGCGTCGAGATACCGCCCGAAGCCACGACGGGAAAGCCCGCGACCTCGGCCACATGGCGATACGCCGCCACATCGATGCCCGTCTGCATGCCGTCGCGCGCGATATCGGTATAGACCAGGTGTTTAAAGCCCAGCTCGGAAAGCTGCGCCACGGCGTCGTCGAGTGCCACGCCCGCGCCGTCACGCCAGCCGTTCACCTTGACCTGGCCGTCGCGCGCGGCGATATCAGCCACCAGCAGCTCGCCAAAGCCTTGCGCCGCCACCTCGGCAAAACCCGGCTCGGTCACCAGCACGGTGCCCAACGCGATGCGACGCGCGCCGTAGCCGGCCAGCTCGTCGATACGCGCGAGCGAGCGAACGCCGCCGCCCACATCCACGGACAGACCGTCGACGTCGCAGATGGCCTTAATCGCCGCCGAGTTGGCGGCGCATGTGTCCTCGTCCTCGCCAAAGGCGGCGGACAGGTCGACAACGTGCACCCAGCTCGCGCCCTGCTCGGCAAAGGAGCGGGCGACAGCCACGGGGTCGTCGGAATATACCTTGCAGCGGCTCCGGTCGCCGCGCTCCAGGCGCACGACCTTGCCGCCGATCAGATCGATTGCGGGAAACAGAATCATCGGCCGGCCCCCTCGACGATGCTCACGAAGTTCTTAAGGATGCGCTGACCCAGCGCAGAGGATTTCTCGGGATGGAACTGGCAGCCCCACACGTTGCCGTGGCGCACGATGCACGGGAAGCTCCGCGTGTAGTGCGTGCGTGCCAGAACATCGGCGGCATCGGCATCGTCGGCCACCGCATAGCTGTGGGTGAAGTACATATTGGCGCCCTCGGCAAAACCGGCGAGCAGCGGGTCGGCCGCACCGGCAGGCGTCATGTGCACCTGGTCCCAGCCCACGTGCGGTACCTTCAGGCGGCTCGACTCCAGACGCGTGCACGAACCGCGCATAATACCCAGGCCATCGACCCAGGGGCCACCGGCCTGCTCGGAGGCATCGTCGTCCGCGTCCGCGTCCTCGTCCGCCGGCACGCCCTCGTCGCCGCGCTCAAAAAAGAGCTGAAGGCCCAGGCAGATGCCGAGCAGCGGAGTTCCGGCGGCAACGGCGTCGAGCACCGCGTCCGCCTCGCCGCTCTCGCGCATAAAGGCAATCGCGTCGTAGAACGCACCCACGCCCGGGATGACCAAGCCGTCGGCGTTGCGGATCTGATCCGGATCGTCCGACGTGCAGGCAGCGGCACCGGCGCGCGCAAGCCCGCGCACGACGCTCGACAAGTTGCCCTTGTGGTAGTCGACCACCACGATCTTCGGTTCGCCCACGCGACCCTCCCTTATCTCATTCAAAACCTGTCCCTTTTTGGCAGGTTACAGTGAGCCCTTGGTGCTGGGGATGCCCTGCACGCGGGGATCGAGCTCGCAGGCGCGGCGCATCGTGCGGCCCACGGCCTTAAAGGCAGCCTCGATAATGTGATGCGAGTTGCCGCCCGCCAGCTCGCGCACGTGCAGCGTGAGCTTGGCGTCGCGCGCAAAGGCGTAGAAGAACTCGACGGCCAGCTCGGTATCGAAGCTGCCCACGCGCTCGGTCGGCACGGGCAGCTCGCAGTAGGCCTGCCCGCGGCCCGAAATATCAACAGCAGCCATCACGAGCGTCTCGTCCATGGCGATCGCCGCGTCGGCAAAGCGCGTAATGCCCGCCTTGTCGCCCAGCGCCTGGCAGAACGCCTCGCCCAGCACAATGCCCGTGTCCTCGACGGTATGGTGCGCGTCGACCTCCACGTCGCCCACCGCGTGCACCGTCAGATCGAACAGACCATGGCGGCCAAAAGCGTTGAGCATGTGGTCGAAAAACAGCACGCCGGTCGAGATATCGCACGTACCGGTTCCATCCAAATCGAGCTTGACGACAATATCGGTCTCCCCCGTCTTACGGGTTACCTCGGCATAACGGCCCATCTACATCTCCTCCTTCACCAGCGCGGCAAACGCAGCCAGCACCTCGTCGTTTTCCTGCGGGGTACCCACGGTAATGCGCAGGCAGTCCGCGAGCCCCGGCGCATAGCTAAAGTCGCGCACCAAAATCGAATACTCGTCGCGCAGACGCTCGCGCACGTGCGTGGCATGCGGCGTGCGCACGAGCACAAAGTTCGCCGCGCTCGGCCACGCCTCCACGGGCAGGCCCTCGGCAGCCATCGCGCGCAGAGCGGCCAGCTCGCGCTCGCGCTCGGATGCGACCTGCGCCACCACGGGCGCGTACGCATCGCGGGCACGCACGCAGGCGAGTGCTGCCGCCTGACTCAGCACGTTGACCGAATAGATCTGGCGAATCGCCGCGAACACGTCGATAACCTCGGGTGCCGCAATCACATAGCCCAGACGCGCTCCGGCGGCGCCAAACGCCTTGGACAGCGTGTGCAGAATCACCAGGTTGGGATGCTCGGCGATAAGCCCCTGCGCCGTGGTAGCCGCGCCAAACGAATCGTCCGCAAACTCAACGTAGGCCTCGTCGACCATGACCATGCCGGGGCACGCATCGCACAGGGCCGCGACAAAGTCGAGCGGAGCCGCGTCGCCCGTGGGGTTATTGGGCGAGGTCACGATTGTCAGGTTGCACTCGGGCGCGGCCGCGAGCACAGCAGCCTGGTCGAGCTCAAAGGTCGCCGAATCGCGCCACACGTCGCGCACCTCGGTCTGGCACAGAGACGCAAAGAAGGCATACTCGCTAAAGCACGGCGGGCAGTTGAGCAGGGTCCGCCCCGTGCCGCCAAACGCCAACAGGTAGTTATAGAGCAGCTCGTCGCCGCCGTTGCCCAGAAGGACATTGGCGCGGTCGAGCCCGTTGGCCTCGGCGATGAGATCGCGCAGGCGGTTGGCCAGAGGATCGGGATAGCGGTTCAGAGGCACCTGGGCAATGCGACGCGCAATAGCGGCGCGCACCTCGGCGTCCACGTCGCGCGGATTCTCGTTGGCCGACAGGTACGCCTCGGCCGGCAGGTACTTCGGATCGTAGGGAACGAGTCCCTCAAGCTGGGGCGCCGACGCGCGAACCTTATTCACCGCGCGCCTCGCCGTCCTCCACGCCCGCCGCGGCCGAGCCGGCCACGCTCGCCTGCTCGGCGTCCAGCAGCGCCTTAAGACGCAGGGCCACCGAGCGGGCATGGGCCCACAGCCCCTCGTGGGTGGCGATCTGCACCACGGCGCGCGCGTCGTTCTTCAGGGCCGCCGGGCTGTACTGGATGATGGAGGACTTCTTCACGAAG
>USDH01000153.1 GCA_900553415.1 uncultured Collinsella sp.
GGCGCTCATGTAGCTCACTCCCTGCAGAAGCGCGTTATCGATGGCTTTGAAGCGCTCGGGCCCCTTATAGCCACAGCCCAGTTCGTTAAAGATTGAAAGGTCGGCGAAGGACTCGTTCATGATGCAGATGACTGAGGGCTTGAGCTGGTCAAACTGTTCGACGGCAGCGGCACGGGAGGGGTCGGCGATGCCGTTCGTGCCCGCGTTCCAGCGCGCGGCAAGGCGCTTGATGATCGCCGAGGCCTCACCGCTCTTGTAGTGCTTGGGTTTAGGCGGCACCATTTTTTGCGCGCTCGAAATAAAGGTGGGGAGAAACCCCTGACTGTAATAGCTTTCGAGGGGCTTCCAGGTATGAAGCTTGATGCCCAAGGTGTCGTAATAGCTGATGAAGGCCTGCGCCCCCAGTGCGGCTCCGGCAACAAGTGCGGTACGACGGTCGACGGAGAGGGGGAGTTTGGATTTGGTTGCGACTGGATGCTCCCTCGGCGCTGTCGATGTCCCCTCGGTTGCCGGAGACGCCTTTGAGTCCTTCGATTTCAAGGACGCAGACATCGCATGGTCGATGGACTCGGGGGACGTTTCCGATGAGCGGCGCGGCGGTCGCCCACATGCATCACGCGGAATGAGGACGATAAGCGCGATTCCCAAGGCCGCGGCAGCAAGCCCCATGAAGCAGAAAGTGCTGAGCTCATAGGTGTAGCTGCCGGCGACCGTCGCAGCGGTCGAGAGGGCGAACAGGTCTCCGGGTTGGATGGGCATCGATTTGAACGTGATTACGAAGTACTCGGCGATACCGATGCTGGCGAGCGCAACGATGCCAACGATTGCGGAGGTCTTACGGCGGTGCGGCAGATAGAACAACAGGCACAAGAAGCAGAAGATGAGCAAAAGCTCCAAAAGTGCCGGTCCGGCCTGCATCTTCCATAGTTCATGGTTGGAGGGCAGCTCGAGGGCGAGCATCGAGCATATCGATGCGCCGCCGATCGTTGCCAGCGTACGGGGGTAGGGATGGTCGGTCATCCAGCTTTTCAGATCCTTCATGCTCATCTTCATCGTCTCTGTTCCTTACTCCTAGTTCAGCGTCTTCACGAGCTTCTCCAGGTTGTCGTTCATGATGGGTGGGTAATCCTCGCCGGCTTTAAGCTGTTTGTCAGTGAGCCCCTCGACGGGGTCGAGCTGGACGCATTGTCGTCAGAAGCGGCGAGAGCAAAGACCGCACTTAAAAGGGGCATATATGCCGCCGCCATGGGGCCACGGTGACGAATAGGACGCCGCTTGGGATGGCGACGGTAGATTCGGTTGTCCATAGATTGCTCCTGAATTGAAAACGGCTGCGTCGGGGTGCCGACGGCCGAAGGCGATGCCGCCGTGGCACGCGGTAGCTATTTGATTCAATTGGGAGCCGTTAATCGTCCAGACGGACCCTGAGGGATAATAGGGTGACCGGGGCATATGAAGATCGCTCGGTGCCGATGACGGCTAGGGCGGAGATCAGCAAGAGGGTGATGAACGATGTCGCGCCCACGGGGACGGTGTCACCGCCACGGGCGATCGACAGATTGCCGGCGAGCTCGGCGCAGATGGTGCAGCCCGCGCCGGTGCAGTCATGATGCAACTCATGGGCGGTTGCGATGGGGGAGAGGATGGTTACCGCGAGAAGGGCGAAGACGAGAGCCAGGGCGAGCAGGCGAGTGCGAACGGGCGGCATGGAGTCGCGTGCATCGCGATTCGGTGCTATATCTCGCCATGCCGAGGTGCTCAGCTCATCGGTCATCTGCCCTCCCTTCCTCTCATCTGGGCATATTTCATCTGGAGGATTGTAGTCTTGAGAAGCTGATTCACAAAGTTGCCGCGCTAAAACTTCATGCTTTCCGGTCCGCCTTGGGGCTGCGCATAAGTTATCCTCCGACATTCAGAAAATCTAAGTGCCAAAAAATAAGATTTTTTGACTCCGTGTTGTATAACCCGCCATTCGTGGGTACCATTCAACGCGTACGCAAACAAAAAGGGTTAATTCGCGCGGCATAACCGCGCGGCCCAAAAAGGAGGAAACAAGCATGTCGTCTTTGAAGCCGCTTGCAGATCGTGTTCTGGTCAAGCCCGACGAGGCCGAGCAGAAGACCGCTTCTGGTCTGTATATCGCCAGCAACGCCCAGGAGAAGCCGCAGCGCGGCACCATCGTTGCCGTTGGCGCCGGCAAGGTCAACGACAAGGGTGAGCGCATCCCCATGGACGTCAAGGTCGGTGACGTTGTCATCTATGGTAAGTTCGGTGGCAACGAGGTCAAGGTCGACGGCGAGAAGTATCTGCTGATGCGCGCCGACGACATCTACGCTGTCGTCGAGGCCTAGTCTCGTCAGAATCTCTGATTCGTCTTTGAACGCGCCCGCCGCATAGGACTCGGAAGCGGCGACGCGAGTCACATTTCTTTTGGAGGATTACCTACCATGGCAAAGAACATTACGTTCAACACCGATGCCCGCGCTAAGCTTGCCAAGGGCGTCAACACTCTGGCCGACGCCGTTACCGTCACCATGGGCCCCAAGGGCCGCTACGTTGCGCTGCAGCGCACGTTCGGTGCCCCGACCATCACCAACGACGGCGTTTCCGTCGCCAAGGAGATCGAGCTCGAGGACAACATCGAGAACATGGGCGCTCAGCTGGTGAAGGAGGTCGCCACCAAGACCAACGACACCGTGGGTGACGGCACCACCACCGCAACCCTGCTCGCCCAGGCCATCGTCAACGACGGCCTGCGCAACGTCGCCGCTGGCGCCAACCCGCTGGCCATCCGTCGCGGCATCGACAAGGCCGTCAACGCCGCCGTCGCCGAGATGAAGAAGCAGGCCAAGCCGGTCGAGACCAAGGAGCAGATTGCTTCCGTCGGTACCATCTCCGCCGGTGACCCCGAGGTCGGCGAGAAGATCGCCGAGGCCATGGAGGTCGTGGGCAAGGACGGCGTCATCACCGTCGAGGATTCCCAGACGTTCGACATCACCATCGACACCGTCGAGGGCATGCAGTTCGACAAGGGCTACGTCTCCGCTTACTTCGTCACGGACAACGACCGCATGGAGGCCGTGATGAAGGATCCGTACATCCTCATCACCGACCAGAAGATCTCCAGCGTTCAGGACATCATGCCCGTCCTCGAGGCTGTCCAGCGCGCTGGCCGTGGCCTGCTCATCATCGCTGAGGACATCGACGGCGAGGCTCTGCCGACCCTGGTCCTCAACAAGATCCGTGGCGCCCTCAACGTCTGCGCCGTCAAGGCTCCGGGCTACGGCGATCGCCGCAAGCGCATCCTCGAGGACATCGCCGTCCTCACCGGTGGCCAGGCTGCCCTGGACGAGCTGGGCGTGAAGGTCGCTGACATCACCGCCGATATGCTCGGTACCGCTAAGTCCGTCACCATCTCCAAGGACAACACCGTCGTCGTCGGCGGCGCTGGCTCCAAGGAGGCCATCGACGCCCGTATCGCTCAGATTAAGGGCGAGATGGAGAACACCACCTCTGACTTCGACCGTGAGAAGCTCCAGGAGCGCCTGGCCAAGCTCTCCGGTGGCGTTGCCGTCATCAAGGTCGGCGCTGCTACCGAGTCCGAGCTCAAGGAGATCAAGCATCGCGTCGAGGACGCCCTGCAGGCTACCCGCGCTGCTGTCGAGGAGGGCATTGTCGCTGGCGGCGGTGTCGCCTTCATGGACGCTGCTCCTGCGCTCGATGCTGTCGAGATCGACGACCCCGAGGAGAAGATCGGCGTTGATATCGTCAAGAAGGCTCTGACCGCTCCGGTCGCTACCATTGCCAAGAACGCTGGCTTTGAGGGCGCTGTCGTGGTCGACAAGGTTGCCGAGCTGCCCGCCGGCCAGGGTCTCAACTCTGCCAACGGCGAGTGGGGCGACATGATCGAGATGGGCGTCCTCGACCCCGTCAAGGTCAGCCGCGTCACCCTGCAGAACGCTGCTTCTGTCGCCAGCCTGATTCTCATCACCGAGGCTACTGTCTCCGATGTGCCCAAGAACACTCAGCTTGAGGACGCTATCGCTGCTGCCACCGCTGGTCAGCAGGGCGGCGGTATGTACTAAGGCCGACAAGGTCTAAAACTCCCACCGGGAATCCGGGGGCGTGACGGGGGTTTCTCTCCGGAACATTCCGCAGGACGCAAAGAGGCTCCGCAGCGCAAAGCGCGATGCGGAG
>USDH01000154.1 GCA_900553415.1 uncultured Collinsella sp.
ACTCGGCAAAATTGGACCTAGATGTTACAGATTGAGACAAACCGCCGCGGTGGGCTGCGCCGCCCCGCTCAAGCCGCAGAAAAAAGGTAGATTTTCGGGCATGTCCCAAAAATCTACCTTTGTGCGTTAGCCCAGCAGGTCGACTACGTTGAAGTCGGCGTTGCTCTTGGTGATGACTTCGCGGCCGCCAAAGACGCAGGTGGGCGACTCGGCTGCGATGCGCGTCACGTCGGCGCCGAGCGAGCGCAGCTCACCGGGCGTGGCGGCGAGCATCTGGGCGCGGCGCTCCTCGCGTGCATGCGGATCGAGTCCGGCCAGGTAGGTCGTGTTGCGGCGTTTGGTGAGCGCGTACGGCTTCACGGGCGCGTCCATGCCGCTCACACAGCTTACGATAAAGCCCTCAAAGGCGGCCTCGTCAGGTTCAAAGCTGCCGAGCCATTCGCCCGCGCGCGCCACGCGCTCAATCGAGGGATCGATTGCCGGGTCGCGGTAGGTGTAGAACGCCGTCTGGCGCTCGCCGGCTGCGCGGAATCCGCAGCCGTATGCACCGCCCTTCACGCGAATCTCGTTCCACAGGTAGTCGTAGGAGAGCGCGTTGGCAGCCACGGCCCAAGCGCCTGTCACGTCAATGCCCAGGCGACGCGGATCGCACGCACGCGCGGCAAAGCAGATGTCGCTGGGGATGACAAAAGCCTCGTGGCGATTGCACGGCGTCGGCACCACGAGCGCGTCGCGGCCGGCATCGGCGCCGTCGCCCGCGCCAAGCCCCAGGTTACCCGCGGCATCCCAGTACGCGTCAAAGTCCTCGTCGCTGCCGGTAAAGCTCGCCAGGCAGCCATCGACCACAAAGATGCGCTCCGCCAGCTCGGCAAGCTTGGTGCGCAGCCCGTCCACGCGCTCGTCAAAGTGCTCGAGCAGATCGCGCAGGAACAGATAGAAGTCCACGCCAGAAAGCTGCTCGCGAACCACGGCCGAAGGCGAGCTGTAGCTCATCGCGCGACCGAGCGCCGCCGAGTGTCCGTTGTTGATAAAGCCCTGCTCAAGCCCAATGCGAATCTGCGTGAGCACGTCGCGCACGCGGTCGGCGTCGGCATCGAGCAAAAGCGTGCTCGACCATACCTCGCGCGGCAGACTCGCCAGTGCATCAATCTTCTCGGACAGGGCGCCGGCGCTCACCAGCAGGTAGGGGCGCACGCCGTCCACGTCGGGCTGGGTCATGACTTCGGTCGTAAAGCTCAAAAAGCCCAGCTTGCCGGCAAGCAAGTTGTCGAGTTCCTCGGCCGAGTGCTCGCGCGTGGGCAGCTGCTTAAGCAGGCGGCAGAGCAGTGTCACATAGGGCAGGTCCTCAAACGCGACGCAGCTCAGGTCGAAATACTGCATGGCGTAGGCCAGGCGGTTGGTAGGGATGTCGTGGCGCAGACAGGGGATGGGCGCGGTCGTGTCCACGACCAGCGGCGGTTCGGGGCGCGCCTCGCCAATGTCGGACACGCGCAGGCGCGGCAGCGTGGCCTTGGCCTCGGGCGTGTCTTCCGCCTCCTGCGCGGCACGCAGCGCGGCCGTGCGCTCGACCACGTCGGCCAGCTCGGAATCGGTCATGGTGTCGCGCTTGGCTGCCAGCTCGATGGCCTCGGCACCCTCCGAACCCTCGGCGGCGTCCACCGGCACCAGCTCGACCAGTGCCATGTGGTCGTTTTCCAGCACCAGCTCGCGCGGCAGGTCCTCAAAGTAGCTGCCGTCCAGCTCGCCACGCAGCTCCTCGTACACCGGGCCGTACTTGAGTGCCAGCGTCGCGGCGTCGTCATCGTAGAGCCAGGTGCTCAGCGCGTCGCACGCAATGGCCACGCCGTCGGCGATGCCGTAGTCGCGCTGGCGCAGGTCGTACTCGTTGCTGCTGATGATGGCTTCCAGGCGCTCACGCGGAACGCCATGTTCGCACAGGTCGCGGCAGGCGTCCTGGAACACGCGACGCAGCTCACGCGCCACACCGGGCTGCGCGTTTTGCAGCATGATGAGCTCGTAGGGCTGCAGGCTCTCGGCCGCGGTGCAGCTCACCACGTTGCCGCCCAGGCCGGCGGCCAGAATGGCCTTCTTAACCGGCGCCTCGTTGGAGCCCAACAGCGCCTCAAACAGGATATCCGCCGCGATCGTGCGCTTGCGGTCGAGCGCGCTGCCCAGCACCAGGCCAAGGCCCACCAGGGCGTTCTCGGGCGTGGTGGCCATCTCGACGCGCTTATACTCGCAGGTCACAGGCGCCTGCACGTCCAGCGGATTGGGCGCCAGCGCGGACGGGTCCTCGCCGGCGGCGACGGCTGCGTCCATGCGGCGGCTCGCGGCGCTCGGCTGCGACAGATAGCGCTCGTCCAAAAAGGCCAGTGCGCGGTCCACGTCCAGGTCGCCGTAGAGCGTGATGTAGGAGTTGGAAGGATTGTAGTGGCGCGCGTGCGTGTCCAGGAACTGCTCGTAGGTGAGCGCGGGAATCGCGCGTGGGTCGCCGCCACTCTCGTGCGCATAGGCGGTGTCGGGATAGAGCGCGGCGTTGACGGCGTCGTCCAGCACGCTCATGGGGTCGGACAGCGCGCCCTTCATCTCGTTGAACACCACGCCGTTATAGCGCAGCGTGCCCTCGCGCAGGCTGGCGGGGCTGCCGTCGCCCTCGCCCGCGGCGCCCTCCGGCAGGTCCAGCTCGTAATGCCAGCCCTCCTGCTCAAAAATGGTGGGCTTGGTATAGATGGCCGGGTTGAACACCGCGTCCAGATACACGTCCATCAGGTTGTACAGATCCTGCTCGTTGGTGGTGGCAACGGGGTAGATGGTCTTGTCGGGGTAGGTCATGGCGTTGAGGAACGTCTGCATGGAGCTCTTGATCAGGTCGACAAACGGCTCCTTGACGGGGAACTTGGCCGATCCGCACAGCACCGAGTGCTCAAGAATATGGAACACGCCGGTGGAATCGGCCGGCGGCGTCTTAAAGCCAATGGCAAAGGCCTTGTTTTCGTCGTCGCATGCCAGGTACAGCAGGCGAGCGCCCGAGGCGGTGTGGCGCAGCACGTAGGCGTCCGAGTCGAGCTCGGGCACGGTCTCGCGGCGCTCGACGGCAAAGCCGTGGCAGGTAGTGCCGGGCACCAGCAGTGCGGCGGCAGCGGCGCGCGGGTCGGTTGAGGTAGTGGGCATATGCAGTCTCCTTTGACGCCCCAGCGGGGGCGAATCGAGTCGAATCCTCGAGAGTATACCCATATGGGGCCTTCGACCAATCTGCCGCACGAGCGTGGATTTTCGGACAAACGAGCGTGGAAATTCGGACGCCCGCCAAATGACAGTGGATTTTCGGATGAAATCGGCCGTCAAAAGCTCAAAAACCGTCCAAATATCCACGCTCGTGCGTCAACTACGTGTCTCTCACCTCACATTCATTTCTACGACGAGGGATGACTGAGAGACAGACAGAAGATAAAAATCAATCGGCTTATCGGATGCATATACCGCCATCAGATTGAAGCTGTATGCGGAAATGGATGGACTCTACACCGCTTACGCAAAATAACCCCTCGTTTGCTGAAACATTATAGGAAATGGCGTGGAGTGCTAAAAAGTTCTAATACAATATAAGTAATTTATCTATAAGCTGCTGATTCCTTGTAAAGGTATGGTTGATATGGTTGAGGCAAATAGCGTTATCCCCCTGTACAAACAGATTGTTCGTGCGCTTTTTGATTCAATCGCCAACGGCACGTACCGCCCGGGAGATAAGCTTCCGACCGAGGCGGAGCTGATCGAGCAATTTGGCGTGAGCCGAATAACGGTTCGCTCCGCAATTAAAGAAATGGAAGATGCTGGGCTTGTTGAGAGGGCCCGCGGCAAGGGCACGTTCGTTTCGTCGGACACGCAGATGTATGCCGCGGACGACCGTGAGAGCTTTACCCATTCGTGCCAGCTTGCGGGCAAACAGGCGTCTACCAGGGTTCTCGAAATGGGCTGGGACTTCCCAAGTCTGCGAGACGCGAAGTTCCTGGGCGTAGACGATACCCAAAAGGTATTGCGTAGCCGTCGTCTGCGCCTTGTGGATGGCAAGCCCACGATGCTGGAAACCAATAGCTATTCCGCTGCGCTTTCTTTTTTGGAGCATGAGTCCCTCGATGATTCGCTGATGGCGGTACTCGATCGCCAGGGGATCAAGATGGGTCCCAACACGCGT
>USDH01000155.1 GCA_900553415.1 uncultured Collinsella sp.
CCTACGCCCCCGCAATCCCGCGGGCCGCACTCAACAGCTCATACTCCCTCTGGCTCCACTAGTACAGCTCGGCCGCGCGCACGGCGTCGCGGCACAGGTTTAGGAACACCTCAGCTCCCTCGCAGAAGCACTCGCGGGCAAAGACGCCGGATCCGTCCGCAACGCACACGCCGTCGGCAAAGAGCTTCCAGCTGGACGGCTCGCGCGAGTTGTCTCCGAGCAGCTTGATCTGCAGCACGTGCGGGTCGCCGGCGGCGCAGAGCTCTTCCTCGAGCACCTGCACGGTAAAGCGCATCTGGTGGGAGAGACTACTCTTGACCATGGCCGAGGCGTAGCCGTTCGGCTTGTCCAGAAGATGCATTCGTTTTGGCTTGGCTGTCAGGTTGTGGAAGTTGCGCTCGTTGCGCACAGAGAAATTGCCCATACGGACTCCTTTCATCGATGTTGGCAGGGCCACCGTGCCTCTTGGCCGGTTGGCGTCGGGATCGTGGAGCCAACTCTCTATCCCGACTCTGGATAAAATGCGCCCGCTCCTTGCAGGCACGATGGAGTCTATCAACGTGTACGGACAGAAACCAACGCCATCCGCGAAATGACGCGTGAACGGCGTTGGTTTCCCAAGTGATTATTCGGCTTTCATTCGGAAAAGTGTCGAAATCAGCCGTGTAAAAGTACGGAAAAGTGTCGAAATGGGCACCTTAAAACTTCGGAAAAAAGTGTCTAATTCGATGGGCAAATTATCCGGAAAAGTGTAGCTGGATGACAAAACAGCACTTAGAAGCCAGTGCTGGATGCGGAATCCTGTGGCCGCCTTAACCCTCGCTACTCGTCTCCGTCGTTGGGGTCGCCCTTGAGGGTGTTGATGTCCAGGTACTCGTCATCGTTCTCTTTTTGCTGGGTCTCCGACTCCGCTTGGGTGGGGCCGGAGAACAGCCGGAATCCCTCAAACGCAATGACGCCGAGCAGGGCAATGACAATGGCGATAAAGGCAACCTTGACTGCTTGCGGAAATTCCGAGAAACGCAGCGCCTTTTCCTCGGCGTAATAATCGGCGAAGCGCTCTTCGCCCGTGCTTTTGGTATACGCCGGCGCGGACGCGGCCTCCGGGTCATATTCCGGTGCAGGCGTGGCAGCGTACGGATCGTTGAGATAATCGCTCGATGCGTTGCCATAGTCCTCGGTCTCGATGCGACCGTTGCCAGCATAGTCATCGGAATAATCGGAATATGTCGCACCGCCCTCATAGTCCGCGGCGCTCGTGTTGGCGGCAAAAAGCGGGTTAACTGGAACGTCGAGCGCCGGCATGCCGGTAGAGGTCTCATCCAGATCGGCTGCAGCCCAGAAATCGTAGGCAACCTGATGGGCAACGGGCTCATCGAGCCTTGTGACCGGAGGCTTGCGTGCCGCAGGAACAGGCAACTGCTGGGCGCTGTACATAACAGTGCTGTCGGCCGATTTGCCCTGCGTCGCTGCAGCGAGAAATGCCGCCGTCTCGGACGGGTCGCTTGCGGGGCGGGGAGTGGGCGTGGGCGCCGAAATGGGTGCGGGCGCAGACGCGGGCGTCGAAACAGGCGGCTGCGCAGGAGTCGGCGCAGATGCGGGCTTAGGCGCAAGTGCGGGATTGGGGTTTGACGGGCGAGCCCCGCCGCCCATGAGTTCGTCGGCGGTCCACGGGCGATCATTCATCACGTCGTCAAGGCTCAGCGAAAACAGGTCGTCTTCGCCCTCATCGAACATGCGGTGCACATGTCCACCAATTGCCGGAATCAATCCGCGACCGGTGCATGATGCCTTGCTCAACGCCATTCTGTTCCACCCTTTCGAAATACTAATGACATCGATTATATGGAACTTCCCAAGCGGCTCGGTCTTGGATTCGAGCTTTCCAGAACTCGCGCCCAAAAGGGGAGGGGCAATCCGGGCGAGTGCCTACTTGTCGCCGGCCGCCGCCTTGGCCTCATTGAGGTAGCTATAGAAGCTGTATTTGGAGATGCCAAAGAACTCGCAGGCGCGCTCGCTCGACTTGGAAATGAGGAAGGCACCGCGACGGTCGAGGTAGCCAATGGCGCGAATGCGCTCATCTTTGGTCATGAGTGCCGCGGGCTTGCCCACAAACTGCTCGCACTCGTGCAGCAGGTCCTCGAGCAGGTCGCCGATGTTCTTGGTAATGGGCTCGGGCTCGGTATAGCCCGTGCCGCCGGTGCCGGTAAAAGCGTCGAGTGAACGCTCAAAAGCCTTCATAAGCGTAATGTCAAAGTTGATGCCCAAAATGCCGACGGGCTTGCCCTCGTCGTTGCGGATAAAGATCGTCGAGGACTTGAGCAGCTTGCCATCGGTGGTTTTGGTGAGGTATGGCTCGCGGTCGTGTACGTCGGTGGCGCCCTCGTGCATGGACTCAAACACGATATGGCTGGGGCCGTCACCCAGTTTGCGCCCGCTGACGTGGCCGTTTTCGATCACTACGATGGAGTGGTCCACGTCCTCGGTCTCCAGATCGTGGACGACGACTTCGCAGTTGGGGCCAAATTGGAGCGCCAGGCCGTGTGCAAGGCGCTTGTAGAACTCAATCTGTGCGGGGGTCATGGGTGCCTTCCTAAAAATTAGTTTGGGCTCACTGTGCCATAAACCCCACTTGTTCGCAAATAACGAAAGCGTCGCTGTGTTATGTGACCGTTCGGCGGCGAAAAGGTACCGATTACGGCAACAAACAATTTGTTAGGTTTTCCAATCAAAAAGTGTGATAGAACAGTGCTAACAAACTTTTTGTTTGGCATCCACATAAAAGTTCAGCCGTGTGAATGGGATCGGGCTGAAACGCGTATGCGGGGGCCGGCAAGAGAGGACTTAAGGAGTTCACCGTATGGCCGATAAGATCCAGTGGGCGGGCAACACGATGCCCAAGAGCGATGACAAGCACTTGGGAATCATGAGCCTCGACCACGTGAAGAAGGCCCGCGCCTTCCACCAGTCGTTCCCCCAGTACACCGTCACTCCGCTTGCCCGCCTGGATGGCCAGGCCGCGCGCCTGGGCCTGTCCAACCTGTGCGTTAAGGACGAGAGCTATCGCTTTGGCCTCAACGCCTTTAAGGTTCTGGGCGGCTCGTTTGCCATGGCCAACTACATTGCCGACGAGACCGGCAAGGACGTTGCCGACTGCACCTTCGACTACCTGACCTCCGATCAGCTTGCCAAGGACTTTGGCCAGGCCACCTTCTTTACCGCCACCGACGGCAACCATGGCCGCGGCGTGGCATGGGCTGCCAACAAGCTGGGCCAGAAGGCCGTCGTGCACATGCCTAAGGGTTCCACCAAGCCTCGCTTCGATAACATCGCCGCCGAGGGTGCCACGGTGACCATCGAAGAGGTCAACTACGACGAGTGCGTGCGCATGGCCGCCGCCGAGGCCGACGCCTGCGAGCGCGGCGTCATCGTTCAGGACACCGCCTGGGAGGGCTACGAGAAGATCCCGTCCTGGATCATGGAGGGCTACGGCACCATGGCTTCCGAGGCTGCCGAGCAGCTGCGTGAGATGGCCATCAACCGCCCGACGCACGTGTTTGTCCAGGCTGGCGTGGGTTCGCTCGCTGGCGCCGTGGTGGGCTACTTCACCAACCTGTATCCCGATAACCCGCCCACCTTCGTCGTGGTCGAGTGCGCGCCTGCCGCCTGCCTGTACAAGGGCGCTGCCGCCGGCGACGGCGACCCGCGCATCGTGGACGGCGACATGCCCTCCATCATGGCCGGCCTGTGCTGCGGCGAACCCAACATCCTGGGCTGGGATATCCTGCGCAACCACACCACCGCCTTCGTGTCCTGCCCCGACTGGGTCACCGCTCGCGGCATGCGCACCCTGGGCGCTCCCGAGAAGGGCGACCCGCGCGTCATCTCCGGCGAGTCCGGCGCCGTGACCACCGGCCTGGTCGAGACCCTCATGCTCGATCCCGAGTACGCCGAGCTCAAGGAACTCATCGGCCTGGACAAGACGAGCTCCGTGCTCTGCTTCTCCACCGAGGGCGACACCGATCCGGATCAGTACCGTCGCATCGTCTGGGAGGGCGAGTACCCCACCTGCTAGCAGGATGACCTGTCCGGGTGGCGGAGCATATGTTTACTCCGCTGCTCGAACAGTCCTGCGCAAGACGGAAAGCACATTAAGTGCTTTCCTTTGCGTGCGGAACT
>USDH01000156.1 GCA_900553415.1 uncultured Collinsella sp.
AGCCCACGTCTCAGCTCGATCCCGTTGCCGAGAAGAATTTTCTGCACGCGATGTTTCGCGTGAACCGTGAGTTGGGCTGCACGGTTGTTGTGGCTACGCATCAACCGCGCCCAATGCTCGAGTATGCGACGTGTGCGTACCGGATTGAGGACGGTCGCGTGCGCGAGGTGGCGGATATGGCTTCTTTGGGACGCCGAGAATCGTTGTTTTCCGACGACATGTTGGGGTGGGGTGCCGTCCGATGTGCAAAAAACGGAGTATTCAGCAGGCGTGAGGACAATTTGGGCTCTCTGGAGCCGCCCGGGGACGTATCGAGCGCGAAAAAAAGTTCGGAATTGGACAAATCGTCCGAATTTGTGGCGCAAACGTCGCTCGAGAACGGCTCGGAAGCCTTCCCGCGCACGGATGGGAGCAGAATACTCCAAAAAATGCACGGCGGGTCGGCTACCACCCTGGCAGGGAGCTGGTTTCGCTACGATCGCGCGGGCGGCTGGGTGCTGCGCGGGCTCGACGTGGCGTTTTCGGCCGGTGCGGTGCATGCGATCGTGGGCGGCAACGGATGCGGTAAGTCGACGATGCTCTCGGTGCTGGCGAAGACCGCCAAGCTGCAGCGCGGCCGCATGGTGCGCGGAGCGGCCTCGGCGGCGCTGCTGCCTCAGAATCCCAAGGCCCTGCTAGTTGCCGAGACGGTTCGCGATGAACTAATGGAATGGGCTTTGACCTGCGGATACGACGAGGCCGTGGCACAGGAGCGCGCGGCAAGTCTGGGGCTCGCGAACTTGGGGGAGCGCCACCCATACGATCTTTCGGGCGGACAGCGTCAACTGCTTGCATTGGCAAAGCTGCTGCTGATTGGCCCCGAGCTGCTGCTGCTTGACGAGCCCACGAAGGGCTTGGACCTGGAGAGCCGCCGCATCATCGCCCGCGCCCTGCGTGACCATGCGAAGGCTGGCGGCACCGTCATCATGGCTACGCACGACCTGGACTTTGCCGAGCAGGTCGCTGACGAAATCGCCATGATGTTTGACGGCGAGATCGCCTGCGTGGAGCCTCCCGCCGACTTCTTTGCCGACAACGTGTTTTATAGGGCGTGAGCGGGCTCACGGACGAGAGCGGACTTACTGCTTGAGCGCCGTGTACTGCTGAAGGAGCGCCATGAGCCCAACGCGGCTGTTGACCTGTGTTTTTCGAAAGATGTTCTCCAGATGCTTTTTAACGGTGCCGGTGCTGATGAATAGCTCTTCGGCGATGGCCGCATTGTCCATGCCCGATAACACGCAACGACACACATCAATCTCGCGTGCCGAGACATCGTAGTCGTGAGCAAATACGATCTCAGACGAACTGCGGTCGGCTCGTACACGCCATTTGGATAGTCGGTTCGTGAGGTGCGGTTCGATGAGTTCAAGGATCTGAACTTCACGATCGGTAAAGTCACCTTCTTCTTTCTTGCGATTGAGATTGAGCGATCCCAAAAAGCCCTCGTCATTAAAGAAGCTGACGTTGACGACGTGACGGCCGCCAAGATAATCCTTCATATAGCTGCTGTCGATATCGCCGGGGCTGAGCTGGTCGGACTCCCGCAGCACCGTCGAGCGCGTAAGCTTGTGCCGCGCGACGATCATGTCCTGTTGCCAGTACTTTTCGGTGTAGAGCTCGAGCATCCCGGCGGGGACATCGATACCAAGGGGGTCAAGAAAGACGCGTGTTTTCCATTCTTGCGAGGTGGTCACAAGATTTTTGGAGAGATCGCTCAGAAAAAATGCAGCCGACTCATAGGGGATAAGAAAACGCAGCTTTTTGAGGACGGTCGAGCGAAACTCGCGGTCATTGTCGATGGAATTAATCGAAAGTACAAGATCGTTTAAGCAGAGCCATTCGGAATCGGACAGAAAGCTCAAGATGACCTCCGATGAGATTGCGTAGTGGTTTAGCTGGTATTTTAGTTAATTTGCGTAGAGATGCTACTCTTTTTTTCGAACGATGATAAGTCGCAAGCCGAATGGTTTCGGTAAGGGGCCAATCGCAAAATATGAATACCGGAGAGCCAGGGCCCGGTTCTCCAAGCTGTTCGATTACTTCGACTAATTAAAGGAGTCATCATGGAAGAGAAGCTTCCTTCATGGCGTTGGGCGATTGTTTCAGTCGTTTGCTTGCTGTGCTTTATGGCTAACTACATGCAGTATCAGGTCTCAGCACTCGCCGTCGAGGTCATGCCTATGCTCAATATCGATACCGTCGGCTTTTCGATGCTGTTCCTCGTTCCTATGCTTACCGCCGTTTTCTTCTCAATTCCGCTGGGTGCCCTTGGTGACCGTATCGGTTCTAAGAAAGTTGTCACGGTTTGCACCGCAATTTCGGTTGCCGGCGGTTTTCTCCGTTGCTTTACGCTCGATTCGTTCACGATGCAGATGGCATCGATGTTCCTGATTGGCATGGGAATCTCGGCGCTCAACGCCAACCTCATCAAGGTGCTCGGCACCTGGTTCCGTGAACAGACTGGTTTCGCCATGGGCTTGTTCTACGCGGCTTCGTGCGTTGCCATCGTTGTCGCTCAGATCTGTGCTGGCTTGTTCGGCAGCGTCTTTAACTCTTATATGGTCGCCGCTGTCGTCATGACCATCTCCTGGGTTCTTTGGATCGTGCTTGACCGGGATGTTCCCGAGGGGCAATCGCTCCCCGAGCCCGAGCCCGTGCTCGACTACCTCAAGGTTGCCATCAAGAGTCCTGGCGTATGGCTAATCTCCGTTGGCGTCGGTTTTGGACTTGCTTCTACCACTGCTTATGCCGGTTTCCTGCCTCAGGCGCTTCAGCTTGGCAAGGGTATAGACGTCGCTACTGCTGGTTTCATGGCCGCAATTGTTACTGTCGGCAGTTTTTTTGGCTGCATCGTGGGGCCTGCGTTCTGCGATAAGCTTGGCAAGTTCAAGGGTTTCCTCATCGTCACTACTCTTATCGGTGCCATATCGATGTTCGTGACGTGGTACACCCCGGTTGGTTTCCTTCTGTGGGCGATTCTGGTCATCAACGGCTTCTTTACCGCCATCAACGGCCCGATCATGCAGTCCATGCCTGTTCTCCTTCCCGAGATTGGTGATACGTACGCTGGTTCCGCTGGCGGTATCGTGGGCACCATCTCCCTGCTCATGAGCTATTTCCTGCCTATCGGTATCTCTGCCATTGCCGGTGCCGACTACACCATGAACATGGGTCTCGAGAGTTTCTGCTTCCTGCTTTCCGTGGTTCCGGTCTTCTTCCTGCCCGAGCTCGGTCGCAAGGCCATGCAGGCCGCCGTCGCTAAGGACAGTGAGTAGCCATGGAGGCGGTAGCCCCTGCCGACATCGTCCTTAAGACGACGGCGCTGTTTACGGCCGAGGAACTTGAGCCTCGCGCTGGGTGCGTTGCAGTTCGCGGCAGCGAGATTATTGCCGTGGGTTCTCCCGACAAGGTACAGCCGTTTATCGGTCCCGATACTGAGGTTATTGACGCCGGCAACAAACTGGTCATGCCCGGATTCAACGATTCACACATGCATTTTGCGCTTGGTTCAATCCAGAAGGATGAAGACTTCTGTTGCGATCTGATGTTCCTGCCGAGTGAGCAGGCTTGCGTGGATGCTGTGGCAAAGTTTGCTGCCGAGCACCCTGACAATCCGTGGATTTACGGCCAGGGTTGGTATTCGCCTGCATGGGAAAACCCGATTGACCCTGATTGCCGCAGCCTCGATGCGCTTGATATCGATCGCCCGATCGTGCTCTCGGATTTTTCGATGCACGTGGTGTGGTGCAATACCGCTGCGCTTAGGGCGGTCGGTATTGATCGCAATACACCGACGCCTGAAGGCGGTCTTATTCGCCACTTTGACAACGGAGAGCCGAATGGCTTTTTATCCGAGCCCCAGGCGACGAACATCTTGCTCGATGTTGTGCTCAATAAACCGGATCTTGATGCTTCGCTGCTCAAGTCGATGCGCAAGTTTAACAAGCTCGGCATCACTTCGATTGGCGATATGTATCCTTTGGGCGTGACCACGCCCGGTGTGTACGACATCTATGACCGACTGGCGAGCGAGGACCTGAGCACGCTGCGCATCAGCTACTATTCTGCACTCGATGCTCCGATGGCAGAGTCGCGGGCGCTGCGTGCGCGTCATCATAGCGAGCGCGTGCGCAT
>USDH01000157.1 GCA_900553415.1 uncultured Collinsella sp.
TTTCCGAGCGTAACCACTGAATATCACATCCTAATCATGTGAAGGTGTACGAAATGATGGCGCAGTCCAGCCGCGAGCGAAGGTGAGAGAGCGCTCGCGGCTTTTCTGTGCCGTCACACGTTGAACTACTGCAGTGGTTCCTTTGAACGTAGCTTTAGTTTATGAGGGGTTAAACGAGATGCGTGAGACAAAAAGCCCCGATGTGTCCCATCATATGGGACACATCGGGTCTAGGCGTTCCAAATAGCAGATAAACCAACCCGTATTATTTGAGTTAATGATCCGAGATATCTAAAATTCGCCCTGAATACAACCGTTTATCCCAAGATATCGACCGCTCACGCAACCGGCCTTTCAAAATCGGGAATACGTGGGTGCCAATGACGCGACGCATCGTCGACAAAGAGCGGTGCGTAGAACATACGATTGAGGGCAGCAGCAACGGTGCGCGCCTCAAGGTCGGGCCGGGCCTCGAGCCAATACTGAATGAGGTTATGGTGACCCGCAAGCGCAAAGGCTAGATACAGGTCGAAGTCCGTTTCATCGGAAAATGTCGAGCGAAGCCGATTGCGAAAATAGTCATGCATAAAGATTGTTGCCTTGTGAGCAAACACCGGATCGCCGTTATCGCTGTTAAGCGCCAAAACTTTCGAGCGATTAGCCTTGAGGATCTCCATGCGCTTAATCATCGTGGGCGTAGGGTCCAGCTGCGCATCGCCAAAACGAGCCTCCAGCGCAACATCATTGATGTCCTGCATATTCTGGAGCAGCTCATCTTCAAAACGTTTAACCACATCATCGACAGAGCGATAACAGCGATAGAACGTCGATTTGGATGTATGGGCAAGGCGAAGTACCTCGGCCACCTTAATCGACTGCACCGGAGTTGTCGCCATAAGTTCAAAGACGGCATCCTCGATTCGTGAAGCGATATCGTTTTGAGCGTTCAGTGACATAGCGGCCTCCCCTATTGGCGATTGGCTCCTATGCTACCCGAAAGGTATGCTCCTTGAGGACGATACGAGGCATAGAGCGCGCCGCACAAGAGATGACGCAGCGACCGTATGTCACCGACGAAGTATTCCATCCGTCGGGCATACCATCTTTGCGAGGGTCAATCGAAAACCCGACACCCTCAGCCTTGAGGATGGCCTCGACGCGCGTCCACGTCTGGCTCAGGCGAAGATTGCGTTCTTGCAAATTGGGGGCAGCGTTAATCCACGCGCGCTCGTCGTCGTTCACCATACGCTCAACCGCAACGGGAGCAATCTCATCGGTCGCCTCGATATCCACGCCAATAGGTCCTCCGACCGACCGAGCAACATCGGAAACAGCGAGGACGGCCACGCTTGCGCCATGTGAAATGGAAATAGAGGGGGCCTCCCCATCCGCAAGCTCAATCTTGCCGAAAGCAGAACGCACAAGCTGGGTGTCGTCGAAGACGCCCAGGGCGTCGCGAAGAAGCAAGCCCACGCCTGCAGCTTCCCTCCGAGACGCAATTGGAAGATCACCATTGGAGGCACGTAAGGCATAGCGTCCCGCGATTGATGCCATATCAACGGTCTCGCCGGGATCGATCGCAGAAACGTCAACGAGATGCACGGTTATGTTCAAAATGGTCAACCCCCACTCGATTGAGATGACAAGGCTAAGCAGACGCTCGGAACCGCTCTTTCATGAATCGAGGTAGCTTTTGCCGGCGATTTGGCGACCCATTTGGCGACTAAAACAAAACAGCTCAGAGGCTAAGCCTCTGAGCTGCGAACATTTGGTGGGCGTTAGAAGATTTGAACTTCTGACCTCTTCCGTGTCAGGGAAGCGCTCTCCCCCTGAGCTAAACGCCCAAATGGAGCGGACAACGGGGCTCGAACCCGCGACCCCAACCTTGGCAAGGTTGTGCTCTACCAACTGAGCCATGTCCGCTTACGAGGATTAATCTTACGTGATGCCCGCATCCTATGCAAGAACTTTTTTTGAAAAGTTTTGCTACGCCCTCGCGAACCTCGCGAAGACATCAGCCACCACGGAAGGCGCAGGCAAACGCAAACTCGCCGCAAGAGACCCCTACAACTCAGCGAGCATGATCCAGGCAGAGCTGTCCTGCGCGAGTCTGCCGTCTGCAAGCGGTGATGAGGTGAGCAGGACCCTGCCCGCCGGCAGCTCCACGGGTGCTGCACCGAAGTTCGTCACACACGCCCAGCCATTGTCGCGGCGATAGGCGATGACGCCGCCCTCAGCGCCCTCGGCACCATCCGCAAGGCCGGTGTGCCCGTCAAGATCGAGCCACGCAAGATCGTTGGCGCACCCGCGCAGCTTGCGCCGCAGCCAGAGGGCGTCACGATAGAGCGCAAGCATCGATGTCGGGTCCGCTTCTTCCCTATCGGCAGCGTAATCGGAAAACCATGCAGGCTGTGGCAGATGGGGCGCCGCATCGGCGTTGGCCGGTGAAAACCCAAACGATCCGCCCTGTGCGGGATCATCCGCTGCCACCCACGGCAGGGGCACACGGCAGCCGTCGCGCCCCTTCTCGCGCTTCGATCCGCGCGTATTGGTCGCAGTAGGATCTTCGAGTGCATCCCACGGGATATCAGCCACCTCAAAAAGGCCGAGCTCCTCACCCTGATACACGTATGCCGAGCCTGGAAGCGCCAGTTCAAGCAAAAGGGCCGCCCGCGCGCGGCGCTCACCGAGTTCACGGTCCTCGTCATAAGACGACCCGTCGCGTAAGAGCCAGTCGAGCGCAATCTGGTGGTAGCGCGTCGCCTTGATTTGCGGCAGGGCATAGCGCGTCGCCACGCGCGGCACGTCATGGTTGGAGAGTACCCAGGTCGAGGCGGAATCGGATTCGATGGCTGCCTTCAAGCCCTCCTCGATTGCAGCGTGCATGTCGTCATAGGTCCAAGTGGCCTTGGCGAACTCAAAGTTGAATGTCTGGCCAAGCTCGCTGGGGCGTGCGTAGAGATACTGGCGCTCGGGCAGAACCCACGCCTCGGCAACGGCGCTGCGCGGCGGATCATAACGGTCGAACACGCGGCGCCACTCGCGATAGATCTCGTGGACCTCGTTGCGGTCCCACAGCGGATGGGTGCCGTCGTCAACCATGTCATCGCCCTCGGCGAGATGCCACCGGTCGAGGTCATCGCGGTCGAGGTCCTTGGCGAGACCGTGCGCCACATCAATGCGAAAGCCATCGACGCCTCGATCGCTCCAAAACGCCAGGACGTCGCAAAAGAACGCATGAACCTCGGGACACGACCAGTCAAAGTCCGGCTGCTCGGGCGTAAACATGTGCAGATACCACTGACCGTCTGCAACATGCGTCCAGGCGGGGCCACCAAAGTTGGCATTCCAATTGGTGGGAGGCAGCTCGCCATGTTCGCCGCGACCATCGCGGAAGATATAACGGGCGCGCTCGGGCGATCCAGGGCCGGCGGCAAGAGCGGCTTTGAACCAGGGGTGCTGGTTGGACGAATGGTTGGGCACGATGTCGACGATGACCTTGATGCCGCGCACGTGAGCCGCAGCGATCATGTCATCGAAGTCGTCAAGCGAGCCGAGCCGTGAGTCGACATCGCAGTAGTCCGCCACATCATAGCCACCATCGACAAGAGGCGATGGGTAAAACGGGCTCAGCCAGATGGCCTCGATACCCAGCTGCTCAAGATAGTCCATCTGCTGGGTAATGCCCGCGATATCGCCCAGACCCGAACCAGTCGAATCCTTAAAAGAGCGCGGGTAGATCTGATAGATCGCGGCGTCGGACATCCATGAGCGCGAAGAAGACTTTTCTGTAGCCATGGGGCGTATCTCCCTTGCAACGAGGTTATGCGAGATGCCCACGATGATACGCCCAAAGTGGACATTCGCGGCAAACAACGCCACAGCCACGCCCCAAAACGCTCGCTCCCTCACGGGCTCGAGCCCAGACGACGGGTACGAAAAAGCCCGGCTACCGTAGTAGTCGGGCTGTTACGCTTGGAGCGGACAACGGGGCGTCTGCGTATTCGCTTCGCGGATCCGCACCGGCTTCGGCCGCCTGCCGGCGTCCTCGCCAGCTCGCTACAAACGCTCCGCGTTTGCTTAACGCTCGCTCCCTCTCGGGTTCGAGCCCAAGCGATGGGTACGAAAAAGCCCGGCTACCGTAGTAGTCGGGCTGCTGCGTTTGGAGCGG
>USDH01000158.1 GCA_900553415.1 uncultured Collinsella sp.
CGTGATGGCCATCAAGTACGCCGTCCGCCGCGCCTGCGGAAGCCCGGCACGCTGGTACGGTCTTGAGAACTCGGCCATCATCATCGAGTCCGTGCCGCTGTTTGCCCGCATGCGCCCGGCCGTTAAGCTCGTGCGCACCCAGGTGCCGCTCGAGGTTCAGATCGAAGAGGCCGAGGAAATGGAAGTCGACATCTTCTCGGACGACTTGGTCAACGGCAACGAAGCCGGTAGGGACATGAACGTCGATCCCACCGAGCTGCTCGAGAGCGTCGCCGATACGCCCGAACAGCAACAGCTCGACGGCCTCGAGAACGAACAACTCAACGACGCCAACTTCTAGCGACGCCACAAATCAACGACAGCGGCCCTGCACCTCACGAGAGACGCAGGGCCGCTTTGCATTGCGGTAAAGCTAACGGCTACGAACGACGCGGCTCGGGAACCACGAGCCTATCGGGGCTCGCGCCCTCGGCATCCATCAGGCTCACGTAGCGAATCGACGGATCCCCATACATCGCGTAGTAATAATTACCCGTGCGCGCGCTAAAGCATCCGGTATAGATAGTCTTCTCGAACTTGCCATCGCCCATCCTGGACGCCCCCTCAATCATCACCACGCCCTCGAGCGAGCGGAACATGCGAACGACGTTTTCGGTCTCGCTCTCCTTTTGCGGGTAATTGGCATTGAGGTACGCCGCCTTTACAAAACGGCTCGGCGAATAGCAATCGCCCGGAATGCCGCGCATGCCGGCACCGGCTCCATAGGGCTTAAGCTCGGCGCCACGCCATGTCGCCGTCTGCGGAAAATCGCTTGTGGCGGTGATATAGGTGCGCAGGTTTTCCATGTGCCACGGGAAGGTCGGCTGGTTGGCAAGGGTGTCGACCGGATCGTCGTATACATGCAGGCCGTCAGCCATCATCTCGACCACGATGCTGCGCTGGCTGTCGCCGATAATCCAATGGAGCAGCGACACGCCCAGCCCCTCTCCTGCGGATTTGGCAACAATCACCGTGTCGCGCAGCGCGGCCTCGACCTCATCGACCGTCGAGAACGTCGCTGCCACCCACAGGGGAAACTCATAGGCCGCGATATTGGTCTTTCCATCAACCGGCCCCTCGGCATACTCGGCATAGCCGGGAAAGTTGAGCCCCGCCACAGCCAGACCCGCATCGTTACCACAGTCGAAAAACATGGGATAGTTCTTGTAATCGATGCACATACCGATCACCGCGCGTGCCGCTGTCGCGTCGTCGATAAACGAATACGGAATGTGAAACCCGCGCGGCATCACGCGAACCTGTTGACCGTAGTCAAAGCTCCAGTCGAGGTTGCGGCCCAGATACATGTGGCCGGAATTATCGGTAAATCGAATGCTCGTACACATAGCGCCTCCTAGCTTTACGTTCCTGCTAAGGTTATTGTCACCAAACAAAAAGGCGCTAAACACAAAAGCCCGGACATGACAACAATGTCACGCCCGGACCAAAAGAGACGAAGTGCGGTGCTTTGATCCCCTTAGACCAACTTTCCAAGACAGTGATCGATCATATGCTGGATCATCTGTGCCTCAAAGCCCGCGTAGTCGCGGCGGCACTCCTTCATCTTGCCGTCGACGATCTGATCAAAGGCGACCTTGCACTTGATGTAGCGCGTGGACTTGGTGACCTCCTCGTGCGTCAGGCAGCTCTCCTCCATCTTGCTGGCGCCCAAGCCAAACACCAGACGGGGGTTATAGAGCACGTGGGGCTCGCCGGCGTCGTCCAGATAGACGCAGACCTTCTTGGCAACGCCGATCTGGTTGGCGGCCAAGCAGCCGGCATCATCGAGCGACTTGATGGTATCGATCAGGTCCTGTGCGACCGACTCGTCCTCGACAGTCGCAACCTCGCAACGCTGAGACAAGATGGCCTCGTCGCGGCAGAGCTCTTTAATCATACGTTCCTCCAAAGAGTTCGTTGTAACTGCTTAAGTATACGGTACCTACACAATTTCATGCGAAAGATACCGCCCGTCCGTTACAAACCGCCGAACATCAACATGCGAGGAACACCAACTTCACAAAGGCGATATAGTGGGTGAGTTCGTGTCAATCGGCCTAAACTCGGGGCCGAACAAGGAAAGGGTATGCATGGACGAACTGTTTCACGTCAGCGAGCGCAAGTCCACAATCGGGACCGAACTTCGCGCTGGACTGACAACATTCCTGGCAATGGCCTACATCATCGCCGTCAACCCCGCGGTGCTCTCGGGCGCCGGCATCGATGCGGGAGCGCTCGCCTGCGCCACCTGTCTGGGCGCTGGCATCATGACCATCTGCATGGGCATCTTCGCTAACCGCCCGCTCGCCTGCGCGTCGGGCTTAGGCGTCAACGCGATGATCGCTGGAATCACCACCACCGTCTGCGGCGGTGACTGGCACGTGGCCATGAGCGTCATCTTCCTCGAGGGCGTCGTCATCCTGCTGCTCGTCCTTTGTGGCCTGCGCGAGGCCATCATGGACGCCATCCCCGTGGTCCTGCGCCACGCCATCTCGGTGGGCCTGGGCCTGTTCATCGCCATGATCGGCCTTGCCGACGCCGGCATCATCACCGCCGGTAACGGCACGCTTGTCGGCCTGGGCGACATCACCTCGCCCACCTTCATCGTCGGCATCATCTCCATCATCGTGACGGTCGCTCTGGCTTCTCGTAACGTGCCGGGCTCGCTGCTCATCGGCATCGTCGTAGCCGTCATCGCCGGTATCCCCCTAGGCGTAACCCAGGCTCCGACCGGTATCATCGCCCCGCTCGACTTCTCGAGCATCGGTGGCCCCATCGCCGACGCCGGCGGCGTGCCCGCCATCGTCAAGGTCCTTACCGACCCCGCGCTCCTCGTCATCTCGTTCTCGCTGCTCATGAGTGACTTCTTCGACACCATGGGCACCGCGATGGCCGTGGCCAAGCAGGGCGAGTTCCTCACCGACGACGGCAACGTCGAGAACATCAAGGAGATCCTGATCGTCGACTCCGCCGCCGCTGCCGTGGGCGGTTTCATGGGCGTCTCCTCCATCACCACCTTCGTCGAGTCCACTTCCGGTGCTGCCGACGGTGGCCGCACGGGTCTCACCTCCGTCACCACCGGCGTGCTGTTCATTCTCGCCGCGTTCTTCTCCCCCATCGTCTCCATCGTTTCCAGCGCCGCCACCTGCGGTGCCCTGGTCTACGTCGGCTACCTCATGATGAGCGAGGCCTCCGAGATCGACTGGTCCGACGTGTCGCAGGGTTTCCCGGCGTTCATGATTGTCGCCGGCGTGCCCTTCACCTACTCCATCTCTGCCGGCATTGGCCTGGGCTTTATCGCCTACGTGGTCGTCGCGCTCTTTAAGGGCGAGGCTTCCAAGATCAAGCCGCTCATGTGGGTCGCATCCCTTGCCTTCCTCGTCTACTTCTTCGTAGCGTAAGGGCAAGGCTGCAAAAGCTGAACAATAAAGCGCGGAGTCGCCATGCGGCCCCGCGCTTTTCTTTTAGCGTCGGTCCCTGCGCCGGCGTGCGGCCTATTTCTCCCCCATTTTGGCCATTTTGCCCTCCATACGGCACTACCGCCGGCAACATCCAGCAGATACGCTGAACCTAGCCGTATAGGCCCTATGAGAACGGGAGCAACCATGGCAGCCTTGTTCACGACCCCCAAACGCAATGACGCTACCGCCGGAACCCATGTTGCCGAACCCGACGTTCGCCGTCGCATAGGACTCGCGCACGGCAGCTGGCGCCGCGTGACGCGCCGCATCGTTGTAGGCGCCGTATGCGCGCTTACGGTGAGCTCTCTGCTCATGCCGAGCATCTCGCTCGCGGCGGAGTGGGTCAACGTCGGCGGCACCCAGTACAATTACGGCACTGAGGCGGGCGACGCCGCCGGCACCTGGTCATGGGACGGTGCCGACGACATGAAGCTCAACGGCTATAACGGCGGCGCGATCGAGGCAGCGGGCAAGCTCAACGTGAGCTACGAGGGCAACAACACCGTCACTAACGACAACGGCCGCGGCATCAAGGTTAAGGATGGCGCGAACGAGAACGCCGAGCTTAATATTCAGGGCGACGCGTCCAGCACGCTCAACTTGACATCTTCTCGTGACGCCATCACTTCCGTCGGCAACATCAACATCGACGGCGCTGGCACTGTCAA
>USDH01000159.1 GCA_900553415.1 uncultured Collinsella sp.
AACAAACGCGAACGTCTGCCTGGGGAGTTAGCTCAGTTTGGTTAGAGCGCCGGCCTGTCACGTCGGAGGTCGCGGGTTCGAGCCCCGTACTTCCCGCCAACGCAATTAAAGCCACGTCTTCGGACGTGGCTTTTTGCGTTTGATGCACTTTGTTTCGATAGAACGATCACCCTGGCGCATCTTCGCCCAGAATCCCCGCGCCTTCGGGAACGCAAGTAAAATCTAATAAGTATATTTGTCTGAACAACAGCTTTGTTGCGCAACACCTGTTCAACGAGACAGGGGGTTAGGTTATACTAAATTGCACTGTAGGCCGCATCTGATGCATTTCGCTCCAAGCGCGGCACTCAGTGGATATCCTATTTATCATTTGGATGTCTTAGCGGTCATTTAGCGTCTCGACACAAGCTCGGCCCCGGAGCTCGTTCGAGCTGTTCGTATTCCTTGAAAGGGGAAAAATGGACATATCGAGGAAGACTGATTACGCCCTTCGTATGTTGGCGATGCTTGCCGAGGATCCGGAGCGTTTGCTTTCTGTTCGCACCGCTGCCGAAGAGGTCAATGTCCCGTATTCGTTTGCCCGCTCGATTCAGCACGGTTTGGTCCAGGCCGGTATTGTGGAGAGCCTGCGTGGCGTCCACGGTGGCATGCGTCTCAAGGTCAGTCCGGACGATGTCACCATCCGCCAGGTCGTCGAGGCTGTTCAGGGCCCCATGGTTATGAACGACTGCACCGCGCCCGACGGCGACTGTGCGCGCATGGGCACGTGCTGCTATCATCCCCTGTGGGCCGGAGCCCAGGCGTTGATGCGCGACTACCTCGATTCCGTTTCGCTCGGCGATATCGTCGCCCATCGCCAGTTCCCGGCTGTTGATCCCAAGTTCGCCGACCGCGATGCGTTTCCCGAGTACGCCACCTGCGCGTGCGCTTGCCGGGAGGAATAGCGCAGCATAAGGAGCATTGCCATGATTCAGGACCCCTTTCGTTCGATGATTCGTTCGGAAGGGGTCCTGCGTTATCGCGACCTTCCGTGGCGCCGCACGCGCGACCCGTATATCATCTGGCTTTCCGAGGTCATGCTGCAACAGACGCAGGTGCCGCGCGTGGAGGCGCGCATGCCGGCGTGGCTCGATCGCTTTCCGACTGTCCAGGCGCTCGCTCAGGCCGCTCCTTCCGATGTTTTGGACGCTTGGCAGGGGATGGGCTACAACCGACGCGCTCTGGCGCTCCACAAGGCCGCCCAGCGCGTTGTAGAGGACTGGGACGGGGAGTTTCCGCACGAGACACGTGACTTGGTCGCTCTTCCTGGTATTGGCCCGGCAACGGCGCAGGGTATCCGGTCGTTTGCGTTTGACCTTCCAGGCGTGTATCTGGAGACCAACGTGCGCACGGTCTTTCTGCATCACTTCTTTCCCGATGTACCGGCTGTTCCCGATCGCGAGCTGGTGCCGCTGATTCAGGCGGCCTGTCCGGCGGCCCCCGGTGCGTCGGCGGACGAGATCGCTCCCTTTGCCGTGCCGCTCGATGATGCCGACACGCCGCGCGCGTGGTATTACGCGTTGCTGGATTACGGCGCGTATCTAAAAAAGACGTTGCCCAATCCGTCCAGGCGCTCGGCGGGCTATAGCCGTCAATCAAAGTTTGAGGGCTCGCGTCGCCAAAAGCGCGCTCACATTGTGCGCATGCTGCTGGCAGCGCGCGATGGGCGGCCGGCAGGCATTACGCTCGATGAAGCCGTTGCAGGCGTTAACGAGATGGAGACGGCAGCCGGCCGAGAGTCGGTCGAGCGCGAGCTGGTCGCAAGTATTCTAGCCGATCTGGAGCGTGAGGGTTTTTGCCGAGCCGAGGGCGATCGCTGGCTGAGTGTGTAGCCCGCTCAAATCTGAAGAACGGGATTGTAAGGTTTAAATTCTCGGCATGAGGGCATCCTAAAGACGAGGCCGCTCGAAGCCTACGGGCGGCATGCGTTGAAGGGAAGTACACCTATGGATTTTGAGAATTCCCAAACCAAGAAGAACCTCGAGACCGCTTTTGCCGGTGAGTCCCAGGCACACACCAAGTATCGCTACTACGCATCTAAGGCCAAGAAGGACGGCTACGTTCAGATCTCGAATATCTTTGCCGAGACGGCGGGCAACGAGTCCGAGCATGCCAAGCTGTGGTTTAAGTACCTGCACGACGGTGCCGTTCCGGGCACTCTGGACAACCTGCGTGATGCCGCGGCAGGCGAGAACTACGAGTGGACCACGATGTACGACGAGTTCGCCAAGACCGCCGAGGAGGAGGGCTTTGCCGAGATTGCCGAGAAGTTCCGTGGTGTCGCCGCCGTCGAGAAGGCCCACGAGGAGCGTTACAACAAGCTCGTTGAGCGCATTGAATCGGGCGAGGTGTTTGAGCGCGAGGGCGTAAAGGTGTGGAAGTGCCTGAACTGCGGGCACCTGCACGTTGGTGCCGAGGCGCCTGAGGTGTGCCCGGTGTGTAACCACCCGAAGGCGTACTTTGAGGAGCAGGTGGTGAACTACTAGCGCGTGGCGCTGGCTGCTGCGGAGCGCAGGGCGGGGAAATATCTTTCCCTCTCGCTCACGGCTCCGCAGGGTCGCGCGAGGCAAAGGTATTTCCCCGCCCTGCGCTCCGGCGTTGGGTCGTCGCGTGCTCGCTACAGAAAAGCTGATATTAAAGATTGTGTGCCGCCCCTTTGGGGCGGCACGTTTTGTTGGGGGTCCCGGTCTCCACAATTTTCGTCAAGCTTTTGGTTGGATTTTGGTCAGTTGGTGTAAGGGTGGAAGGCCAAAAGATTGTTGGCGAAAAAAGCTCAGAGAAAGTGCTGGTAGGGGAGTTGTTGAGCTTTTCGACAGCTTTTGAGCAAAAGAAACTTTGTGGCTATTGCCGGCGATTGCGTTGTCGCGGTCATGGCGGTGCGGGATGCTGGTCGTAAGCGTCGAATGCTCCGATTTTGGAGGCCAGCATGGATCTGTTTCTTGAGACTCCGCAGCAACAAGCCGAGCGCATGTTGCGCCAGCAGCAACGACTCATGGAGATGCAAATGCAAGGGGCGGCAGTCCAGCCCTTTGCGCAAAATGTCGTGCCCGCTGCTGTACCTGCAGCTGTGCCCGGGTGCGAATCGGCACCAGAGGCCTATTCCGTACAGCAAGATTCATATGCGCAGGAGCTCGCGTTCGACAAGCGTCGTGCGCGTCGTCGCCGCGTGGGCCAGCGCCTGCGCACATTGGCGATGATCGTGCTCATTCCGCTAGGACTTGCGGCGATTTTCTTGGTCTCGTATGCGCTCACCTGCATCCTCAACGGTGCTTCGCCCGGCGAAGTGCTCCAACATCTGTCAGCCCTCGGCCAGCGCCTAGGCGATGTCGTAACAACCATTCGCGCCGGCTGGAAGAGTTAGCGTTTGTCACATTAGGACTTCTAGGGTGTAGGGATTATCGCCATGAGTAGAATCCTCGCATCCTGTGGGTCCTGTCATGCGACTGAATAGTATTATTGATGATGAATAATAATAGGATTTGCTATGTATAAGCAGGACTTAGAGCAGACTCTTTTGGGCATTGATGAAGAGGCGGAGCTGGAAATAGGTCCAAGAGACGATAGGCCGAGCGTTGTATTGGTGGGAGGAAGCGCCTTCATGCTAAACGATGTGACGAATCGGTCGGTTACACATGACATTGATGTGTTTGAGGCAGACAGGTGCCTCCGCGAGATCATAGCTCGATACCCCGAGGTGAATGGTATGGCGGTGGCATATTGTAATCAGATGCCATTCAATTACGAAGACCGTTTGATTCCCTTGGATATTGGGGCGCGTTTTATCAGGTACTTTACGCCATCCTTGGAGGACCTGGCGGTAATGAAGCTCTATGCCTGTCGTCCGAACGACATCATCGATCTTCATAGTCAGGCATTCGTCGACCGACTTGATTGGGGGTTGCTCGAACGGCTTATATTCGACGAGGGAGAGGCGCTGGCGTCGTCGCCTTCGGAGCGGAGTTATCAAGAGATGGTCTGTGCATACAGGCAATACAAAAAGGAGGTGCTCGGTTGAATCTGACCTTTGAGGGATTCTTAAAAGGCTATTGCCGAGAGCTATCCGGACAGCAGTCGCTGAGTTTTAGGAAGCTTGTAAAGCAGGCAACAACGGTTG
>USDH01000160.1 GCA_900553415.1 uncultured Collinsella sp.
ATCGAGTGCGGGGCCCGTGGCGCCGATGCACTCCAAAATGGTGTTGTATGCCCAGATGCGATCGTCTTGGCCGATCATCGATCGGTGGATGGCGTACTCGATCAGGCTCTGTGCGGCCTCGCGCACGTCAGTCATTACAGCCATGCCGCGTAAGCCCCCTTGTCAGAGATAGCGTAGTGGCGGGCAGAGTCCTCGCCCAGCCAGTCGTTCATCTTGGCAATGAAGGTGTCGACGAGGTCGAGCGGCACGAAGGCCTGGATGGTGCCACCAAAGCCGCCACCGTGAATGCGAACGGCGCCGCGGCCGTCGAGCACGTGCTCGGCCAGCGCCAGGGCATACATGGAAGGCTGTTCAGATCCCAGCTTGGCAACAACATTCTGCAGGTACATGGCGGAGCTGGCGCCGGACTCGCGCGTCAGGACCAGGAACTGGTCAATGTCGCCGGCGTTGAGCGCTGCCCAGCGCTTGTCGACCAGGCCGTTCTCGTACCAGTAATGAACGGCGCGCAGGCAGGCGCGGTCGCCCAGCTTGGCGCGCAGCTCGGGGAGCTTGGCGTCAAAGTCGGCAACATCGACCTCGCACAGGCGTGCCTTGCCAAACTCGGCGGCGACGTCCTGCATCTCGCGCGGAACGGCGGCGTAGTCGTCGGTAGCCGCCACGTGGTCGGCGCCGACCTTAACGAGCACGAGCGCATAGCCGTGATCCTCAAAGTTGAGCTCGAGCTTCTGGGTCTTAGGCTGGGCCTGATCCTCAAAGTTCATGTAGGCAAGGCCGCCCAGGCACACAGCGGCCTGGTCCATCAGACCGCAGGGCTTGCCGTAGTAGTTGTTCTCGGTGCGCTGACTCATCTGGGCGAGCGCGACGGGATCGATGGCGGGCGCGCCCCAGAGCGTCTCCATGGCGCGGCCGTATGCGGCCTCGACGGCAGCCGAGCTAGAAAGGCCGCCGCCCGAGGGGACGGAGCAGGTAAAGGCAAAGTCGAAGCCGTGGGGCTCAACACCAAGTGCTGCGATCTCATGGGCCATGCCGCGCACGAGGCTTGCGGACGTGCCCTTCTCGGACTCCTGAACATCCAGCGTGTCGAGCGTGATCTCAAACGTGGGGTAGCCCTCGTCGGCGACGCGGACCTTGTTGGAGTCGGTTGCCACGGCGATACCGTCAACGGCGACATCGAGCGAGCCGGCGATGACGTGGCCGCCCTCGTGGTCGGTGTGGTTGCCACTGATCTCGGAACGGCCGGGCGCGTGCACGTAGAGCACCTGGCGGTCGCCGATGGGTCCAAACTCCTCCTCGAACAGCTTGGTGAGGGCAGCGAGTGTCTTTTTGTCGGGGGCGGTCATATGGGTCCTTTCCTTGGTGTATACTGACAAGTTTTGCGTAGTTGTGAGTACGTTAACAATTATGAGCACCACAAACGAGGCGTTCACGGTGCCGCACGTTAAAGGCTATGTTAACGTACTCATAACACAACGTGTATCTGTTTTTGAGAATCTGGTAATCGGTAGATTTTTAGCCGCGAACGGTGCGGCCGTATGGACTTATAGAGCAAAAGAACCGCTGATAGAAAAAATAGAGTACGTTAACATGCGTCCGACGATAGCGGGCCTCGGCGCGGGATGTATTTCTGCCCGGGCTGGCATGCACGCTATTAAATCTCGCAAGGGTGAAGGTGATCCTGTGGCAAGGCGCCCGTCCAACGATACAGGTACGCGTCCGGTCTCCATGGCCGACGTCGCCCGCGCTGCTGGCGTTTCGCAGCAGACGGTTTCGCGCGTCGCCAACGGCCTCCCTAACGTCAACGAGCAGACGCGCCAGCGCGTGCAGGCTGCTATGCAAGAGCTCGGCTTTCGTCCGAGTTATGCCGGTCGCTCGCTGCGCGACGGCCGCTACCATTCGGTCGGTCTGTGCGTCAACGATGTCACCAAGTTTGGCAACCTCTCAATGATCGACGGCATCGCCAGCGCTGCTCGCGAGCATAATTGCGCCATCACGCTGGTCGAGATGTCCAAGACCGAGGAGTTTACGCTTGCCGAGGCCACGCGTCGTATGGCCGCGCTGCCCGTGGACGGTATCATCATCGGCATGAGTCGCATGGCGCCCGATTTTGAGACGTTTGATCCACTGCCGGGCATTGGCACGGTCATCGTTACCATGTATGCGCATCCGCGCGTGACCACAGTCGATTCCGACCATTACGGCTGCTCGCTGTTGCTTATGGACCATCTGTTTGAGCTGGGGCACGAGCAGATTCGCTATATTGGCGGCCCGTCGTTCTCGGTCGACGAGCAATTTCGTCGCGCCGGTTGGCAGGATGCGCTCGAGCGTAAACACATCGCGCCGGCAGAACCGCTCGAGGGCGACTGGTCTGCTAACAGCGGTTACGAGGCCGGCAGGTACCTGGCCGAGCATGACCGCGCCATGACGGCGATTTACGCGGCAAATGACCAGATGGCAAATGGCGCTATTGCAGCGCTGCGCGATAGCGGCCTGCGCGTGCCCGAGGACGTGAGCGTGGTGGGCGTCGACGATTCGCTCGATGATTTTGTCGCACACAACGAGCTCACGACCGTGCGATTCGATCTACATCAGCGCGGACGCGAGGTATTCGAGCATGCGGTTCCCGAGGCGGGTGCGGCGGACAAAACCGTTGCCATTCGTATTCCCGGACAACTCATCATTCGACATAGCACGGCGATACCGCGCGCATAGTTTGTGCTGATAAACGGCGATTTATCGCATTTCAATAACAATCGGTAAGGATGCCGGCAGATAGCTGTTGGGATGCAGCCGAGTGCTATGATAGACGGGCTCTTTTGTCTATCTAGGAGGCTTTGCCTGATGGAGATCACCAAGGATATCCGCTACGTTGGCGTCGACGATCACGACATTGACCTGTTCGAGGGCCAGTACGATGTGTCCGAGAATGGTATGGCATACAACAGCTACGTTATCTTGGGCGAAAAGATCGCTGTCGCCGATTCAGTCGACGGCGGTTTTGTTGACGAGTGGCTCGGCAACATCGAGGCCGTGCTCGATGGACGTACGCCCGACTACCTGATCGTCCATCACATGGAGCCCGATCACTCCGCCGGCATCGTCGCCTTTATGGAGCGCTACCCCCAGGCCCAGATCGTGGCCAGCATGGGCGCCTTCCGTATGATGGTCAACTACTTTGGTACCGATTATCCCGAGCGTAAGATGGTCGTCAAAGAGGGCGACGTGCTCGACCTGGGTGGCCACAGCCTGACCTTTGTTGGCGCCCCCAACGTTCACTGGCCCGAGGTGCTGTTCTCCTACGAGGCCACCGACAAGGTGCTCTTTAGTGCCGACGGCTTTGGCAAGTTTGGCGCCAACGACATCGAGGATCCCGAGGGTTGGGCCTGCGAGGCGCGCCGTTACTACTTTGGCATCGTCGGCAAGTTCGGCAAGTTCGTGCAGGCCGTGCTCAAGAAGGCCGCCGACCTGGACATCCAGATCATCTGCCCGCTCCACGGGCCCGTGCTGACCGAGAACCTGGGCTACTACCTCGACACCTACAACACCTGGTCGAGCTATCAGCCCGAGGACGAGGGCATCACCATTGCCTATGCGAGCGTCTACGGCCATCTGAAGGCCGCCGTTGAGGAGCTCGCCGCAGCGCTCGAGGCTCGCGGCCAGAAGGTCTCCGTCTTTGACCTGGCTCGCGACGACATGGCCGAGGCCGTTGAGGATGCGTTCCGCTATGACCGCCTGGTGCTCGCCTCCATTACCTATCAGGGCGAGGTTTTCCCGTTCATGAGCACCTTTATCCACACGCTCGCCGAGCATGCCTACCAGAACCGTACCGTGGCGCTTGTCGAGGCCGGTTCCTGGGCGCCTGCAGCTGCCAAGGTTATGACCAAGGAGATCGAGGGCATGAAGGACATCACCCTGGCGCAGAATAAGGTGACCGTCCTGGGTTCGCTCAACGACGCCTCGCGCGCTCAGATCGAGGCCCTCGCCGACGAGCTTTCCAAGTAGCGACACGTTCACTTTTGACGCTCAACCATCACAACCACCACAAAGGGGACAGTGAACTGCGCCCCGAAACTTGGACTGAATAAATAGCGACTACGCCGCAAGGGCC
>USDH01000161.1 GCA_900553415.1 uncultured Collinsella sp.
TTGCGAAGAGCACCCGTGCCCATGGCCCCAAGCTCCTCGGCACTTGCGCCCGCCGCCTCACTTTTGGCGTAGGCATTGGTGAAGGGGCTCTTGAGCGCACGCACCGGATGTCCCGTCGAACGCCCAGTCGCGCGCGTTGAGGTGTCTCCCGCCTTGAGCACCAGCTCTTTGTACTGTTCGGATACGGTGCACTCGTTTGCGACCAGAAAGCGTGTTCCCACCTGGACGCCGGCGGCGCCCAGCATAAAGGCGGCCGCCACGCCGCGGCCGTCGGCAATACCGCCGGCGGCCACGACGGGAATGTCGACCGCATCGACGACCTGCGGCACCAGTGCCATCGTCGAGGTCTCGCCAATATGACCGCCCGATTCGGTGCCCTCGGCAACAACCGCCGTGGCTCCACGACGCGCCACGAGGCGCGCCAGCGCCACCGAGGCAACGACCGGGATGACCTTGATGCCCGCCTCGTTCCACGCCTTCATGTACTTGGCGGGATTGCCGGCGCCTGTCACGACGACCGGCACTCGCTCGTCAATCACGACCTGCGCGACCTCGTCGGCAAACGGGCTCATGAGCATGACGTTGACGCCAAAGGGCTTATCCGTCTTGGTGCGCAGCTCGTGAATCTGATCGCGCAACCAGTTTGCGTCGGCATTCATGGCCGCGATAATGCCTAGGCCGCCCGCCTCGGACACGGCAGATGCCAGCGAGGCATCGGCAATCCAGGCCATGCCGCCCTGGAACACGGGCTTTTCGATGCCGAGCAGCTCGCAGAGAGGAGTCTTGAGCATCTCTACTTCTCCAATGCCGCCTCAACCGTATCGGCGAACTCGCCGACCGTCTTGGGGTTCTCCTCGGTATCGAGCTGGATACCAAACTCGTCCTCGACGGCCACGAGGATCTCGACGGTACCCAGACTGTCGAGGCCGATCTCCTCGAGCGTGGACTCGGGCTTCATCTCGACGTCGTCAAGGCCGGCGGTCTCGCGGATAACGTCGCAAACGCGCTCGAAGGTCTTCTGATCTGCCATGGTAGTTCTCCTTTGTTTGTGCCCTAGGGGCGTTTTTATTTCCTATGTGCGACTACTTCCAACGAAGCAGATAGCCACCTATATCCAGGCCGGCGCCAAATCCAACGAGGGCGATGGTGTCGCCCGCATTCAGTGCGTCGGTACGTGCCAGCCGGTCAAGCGCAAAGGGAATGCAGGCGCTCGAAATGTTGCCGGTCTCGCGCAGCGTTCGAATCACGCGCTCGTCTGGCACGCCGAGGCGCTTGACCGCCTGGCTCAGGATTCGTTCGTTAGCCTGATGGAATACAAAATGATCGATGTCTTCGACCGAAATGCCCGCATCGCTCGCAAGCTTATGGACCGTGTCGCAAATCGCGTTGACGCCGAACTTGAACACGCGGCGGCCATTCATGGACAGCACGCTCTCGCTATCTGCGGAGGCCTTAAACGGCGAGGTACCGACCAGACCGGGAACGCGCAACGTCTCGACGTCGGGCGCCGTCGAAAGCTCAACGGCAAGGGGGTTGTCTCCCCCAGCCCCAATCACTGCAGCGCCTGCCCCATCGCCAAAGAGCACACAGGTGGCGCGGTCGGTCCAGTCGAGCGCGCGCGTCATCTGCTCGGCGGCAACGACCAGCACGTGCTCGGCGCGACCGCGGGCGATATAGCCCTCGGCGACATCGAGCGCAAATACGAAGCCGGCGCAGGCCGCCGAGACATCGAAGGCAGGGCACGTCGCGCCTAGTCGCTCAGCAACGGCACACGCCTCAGCGGGAACAAGGTGGTCACCTGTCGTCGTCGAGCAGACGATCAGATCCAGCTGGCTCGCGTCGATTCCGGACACCCGGAGTGCCCGCTCGCTCGCCGCTACGGCAAGGTCGTCAAGTGACTCGATGGTGCAGACGTGGCGGCTCTTGATACCTGTGCGGGTAAAAATCCACTCATCCGAGGTATCGAGGAACTCGGACAGCTCGTCATTGGAAACACTGCGCTCAGGAAGCGCCGAGCCTGTTCCAAGAATCGTGAAACCCATCACTAGCCTCCTTTGAGTTGTTGACGTGTTTACATCGACCAAGAGAGGATAGCGCATTTTAGACGTTGTTGACGTGTTAACATTAAATTGTCCAAATGCGACAAAGGCTTCACATTGTGTCTATCTCTCGACACCATTACGCGATTGCCTTATTAACTTAGGAGGTAGCAACCGTTATGGATGCCAAATTAACGATAGTCGACGTAACCGGATCGACCAACGATGACCTGCTCGAAGCAGGAAAACAGGGAGCGCCGCACGGCACAGGACTTGCCGCCTGGGCTCAAACAGCAGGACGCGGCCGGCGCGGCCACAAGTGGGATTCAACCGCCGGCAACCTATTGCTTTCGATTGTCCTGCGCCCATGCGTTAATCCTGCAAAATACTCTGGACTTGCCGCCGTCAGCGGCCTAGCGGTACTCGAGACGCTCAAAAAGCAGGGCCTTGCAAACGAGATTGGCCTCAAATGGCCCAACGATCTGGTCGCGCGAGGACGCAAGCTCGGCGGCATTCTGGTCGAGGCCGCACGCGATAACGAAGGCAAACCTTTCGCCGTCTGTGGCATTGGTGTCAATGTGAACTATGCGCCCCAAGAGGTGCCCGATGGCGGCCTGGCGGCAATTGGCCTCTCGGACCTCAACAAGAACGTTCCCTCCGTCGACATGCTCCTCGATGAGGTCTATCACGCAGTTATAGACGCTGTAGATGCCTGGGCAGAACGCCTCAACGCCATGGAAGAAAACACCGGACCGCTCGCGCCCGTCCACGGCGAATATGTCGCTCACCTCAATTGGATTGGAAAGCATGTTATCGCCCGCTCCCCTGCCGGTGACGAGCTGGCGCGAGGCATCTTTAATACGGTCGATGGCTTTGGTCGTGCGTGCATCGAAACAGAAGACGGCTTGCGATTCTTCCATTTTGAGGAAGCGTCATTGCGCCCCTTGAGTGAGTAGGTCGTCACAGCCAGCCGCTCGGCAGCCTTACCCGGCGATCCAAACCCATCATGCAAAACAAAAGGGCCCCGCTACCGTAACGGCAGCGGGGCCCTTTAAGCTATGAGCGATATCGCTTAGAGCTTGATGTCGATGTCGACGCCAGCGGGGAGGTCGAGACGCATAAGCGAATCAACGGTGCCCGAGGTGGGGTCGAGGATGTCGACGAGGCGCTTGTGGGTGCGCATCTCGAACTGCTCACGGGAGTCCTTGTTCACGTGCGGCGAGCGGATAACCGTGTACAGGTTGCGCTCGGTGGGCAGGGGGACAGGACCGGAAACGCGAGCGCCGGTCTTCTGAGCGGTCTCGACGATGAGCTTCGCGGACTGATCGACGACCTCGTGATCATAGCCCTTGAGGCGAATGCGGATCTTCTGGGTAGCCAACTTAAACCTCCAAAGAGTGCGAGAGATGTTCTCGCGGATTACGTAACAGGGAGCTCGAACTTAGGCGTTCTTGCTCATGACCTCGTCCACGATGGACTTGGGCGCGGGCTCATAAGAGTCGAACTGCATCGTGTAGGATGCACGGCCCTGGGTCTGGGAGCGAAGGTCGGTAGCGTAACCGAACATCTCGCCCAGCGGCACCTTGGCACGGATGAGCTTGGTGTTCTTGCGATCCTCCATGCCCTCGATCTTGCCGCGGCGACCGGAGAGGTTGCCCATAACGTCGCCCATGTACTGCTCGGGGGTCTCGACCTCGACAGCCATGATCGGCTCGAGCAGCTGCGGATCGGACTTCTTGAGGGCGTCCTTGATAGCCATGGAACCGGCGATCTTGAAGGCGGCCTCGGAGGAGTCGACCTCGTGGTAAGAACCGTCGAACAGGGTGACCTTGACGTCGAGGACCGGGAAGCCGGCGATAACACCGGTGTTCAGGGCCTCCTGGATGCCCTTGTCGATGGACGGGATGTACTCCTTGGGCACGACGCCGCCGACGATCTTGTTGACGAACTCGTAGCCCTTGCCGGACTCGTTGGGCTCGACTTTGATTTTTACATGGCCGTACTGGCCTTTACCACCGGACTGAC
>USDH01000162.1 GCA_900553415.1 uncultured Collinsella sp.
GATGATGTCGCCCACGTGCATTTTGTCGATGTTGCGGCAGATGGCACGACGCATCTTGCCTGGGGTGACGGCGACCGCGATATGCGCGCCGACCTGGATAGGCTGGTGGCGCGCGGCTATCGCGGAGTTGTTTCGGCCGAGACCTATGACTGGCGCTATTTTGCCGACCCCGCAGCTGCCGATGCGCAGGTAATGGCAGAGTATCGTCGTGCGATTGGCGTCTAGGTGGGGTTGGGTTGCGACAATCCGCTCCTATGTTTCCAAATGAATACGGTGTGAGCGGCTGCGACGGATTTCCCCCGCAAACACTCTAGTATGCTAAAGTACCCAGAAGACCGGCGGAGCTATGCCGGTCTTCTGTTCTATACGAAACGCAGCATGAGGAGGCTCACCAGATGACGGCCACACCGTGGGGATTCCGGGACATATTGCCCGAGGAGGCTCAGGCGCGCGAGGAGATTGCGCTGACGGTGAAGGGCTGCTTCAGGGAGCATCATTACCTTCCGGTCGAGACGCCGCTGCTCGAGGACAAGGGCTCTCTCGAGGAGGGCGGCCGCATTGCGGACACCCCGTTTAAGCTCTTTGATGACGACGGTCGCCTGCTGGTGGTCCGTCCCGACAACACGCTGCCGATCGTTCGCCTGGTTTCGACTCGCATGCGCGCGGCCGATCTGCCGCTGCGCCTGCGCTACGAGGCGCCGGTGGTCCGCGAGTGCCAACGCAATGCCGGCGCCTCGCGTCAGTTTACGCAGCTGGGCTTTGAGCTCATCGGCGCGGGCGATGCCGCGGGCGATGTTGAGATTGTCTCGCTGGTCGCCGAGGCCGTGCGCAAGCTGGCGCTGCCTGATGCTCGCATTATCGCAGGTAGCGTACGTCCTTTTAAGGAGCTGCTCGCGGTATGCGAGGATCGCCAGCTGGCTGCCGAGGCATTGCGTTGCGTGCACGCCAACGACTTTGTGGGCCTCGATGTCCGTGTGGCGGCAAGTGCCGAGCGCGAGGCCGTCAAGGCTGCCATCAGCGAGCTGCCGCGCCTACACGGTGGCCCCGAAGTGCTCGACCGCGTGGACGCGCTGCTGGAGGCTGCCGGTATCGCCGCGCCGCTGACGCGTGAACTGCGTGCCCTGGTCGAGGGCCTGGCTCCCGAGGACGCCCAGGTGCTGTCCTTCGACTTCTCCATCATGAACTCTTTCGATTACTACACGGGCCTGGTCTTTAAGGCCTATGCCGGCGGCCTGCCCGACCCGGTCGGTTCGGGCGGACGCTACGACTCCATCTTTACCGGTGCATTTGGCGACGGCATCGAGGTGCCGGCGGCGGGCTTCGCCTTTTCGCTCGAGCGTCTGGAGGCCGCGCGCACCTCGGCCGAGGACGCCGCTTCCGACGGCGATCACGCCGTGGGCCGTGGCGCCGAGGGTCCGCTGCGCATTGCCGTGCCCAAGGGCTCGCTTAAGGCCGACACGCTCGACGTGCTCGAGGCAGCGGGCTTGGACGTCTCTGAGTTACGCGCCCCCGGCCGTCACCTGATCGTGCGCGGTCGCGACACGCGTGCCGGTGAGGGTGCGGTCGGCGATATCGAGTTTGTCATCGTGCGTCCCAGCGACGCGCCCGCTTTTGTGGGCTGTGGCGGTGCCGACTGCGGCATATGCGGTTGGGACTCGCTTATCGAGGCAGACCTCAACTTGCTGCAGCTGGTCGACCTGGGCTACGGCCTGTGCACGTTTATCGAGGCGGAGCCCGCATGGCGTGCCGGCCAGGCCGAGCGCAACTATGCCCGCCGCGGGTCGCTGCGCGTGGCCACCAAGTACCCGCGCATCGCGAGTGCCTGGTATGCCGAGCGCGGCGTGAACGCCGACATCGTTTCGCTGCACGGTAACATTGAGCTGGGCCCCATCGTCGGCATGACCGATCGCATCGTGGATATTACCGCCACGGGCGCCACGCTGCGCGATAACGACCTCGTTATTACTGGTCGCATTATGGACTGCACGGCCCGCTTCTTTGTCAATCCGGGTGCCGCACGTCTGGATCCGCGCGTACGCAATCTGGCAGATCGCTTGGCGGCAGCCGTGAAGGACAAGCATTTTGAGCCCGTTGCGGGCTCGGCACAATAGCGCGAGCACGCACGGGCGCCCCAACGTCCGGGCGGCGGGCCGACTGACGCCGCCGCCCGGTCTCTCATTTTTCGAACAAAACCTCGACCGATAGGGGATACCGATATGAAGACTATCAAGCTTGCTCCCGGTGAGCGTCTCGTTACCAACCAGCTCAACCGCAAGGGCGTGCTGCCGCAAAACATCGTCGACGCTGCCTGCGATATCGTGGCCAACGTGCGCGCTAACGGCGATGTCGCGGTGCGCGATTACTGTCGGCGTTTTGATGGTGTTGAGCTGCAGAGCTTCCGTCTGCCGCAAGAGCAGATCGATGCCGCGCTCGAAGGCCTCGATCCCGCTTTTGTCGCCGCGCTCGAGAAGGCTGCGCGTCAGATTCGCGAGTTCCACCAGCGCGAGGTCGAGCAGAGCTGGTTTACTACGCGCCCGGACGGCACGATGCTCGGCGTTAAGGTGACCCCGCTTGCTGCGGCCGGCATCTACGTGCCGGGCGGTCGTGCACAGTACCCTTCCACCGTGCTTATGAACGCCATTCCCGCCAAGGTGGCCGGCGTCAAGCGTGTGGTCATGGTGACCCCGCCGCAAAAGGATGGCCTGATCAGCCCCTATACACTCGCTGCGGCAAAGCTCGGCGGCGTGGACGAGATCTATATGGTGGGCGGCGCTCAGGCTGTGGCCGCGCTGGCGTACGGCACCGAGACCATTCCGCGTGTCGACAAGATCACCGGTCCGGGCAACGCCTTTGTTGCCGCCGCCAAGCAGATTGTCTCGGGCGCCGTGGGAATCGACATGGTTGCCGGTCCCTCCGAGGTCTGCGTGCTGGCCGACGCCACGGCCAAGCCTATGGTGGTCGCGGCCGACCTGATGGCCCAGGCCGAGCATGATCCGCTGGCGGCCTGCTATCTGGTGACCTGCGACGAGCAGTTTGCGCGTGAGGTTGAGGCAGGTATCGACATCCTGGTGGCACAGTCCCCGCGTGCCGAGATCACGCGTGCCTCGCTCGACAACGAAGGCACCATCGTGGTGGCCGCCGACATGGCGGCTGCCGTCGAGGCAGTGAACACCGTGGCGCCCGAGCACCTTGAGCTGCACTGCAAGGATGCGATGGGCCTGCTCGGCGGCATTCGCAACGCCGGCGCCATCTTTGTGGGCGCTTGGAGCTCCGAGCCGCTCGGCGATTATGTTGCTGGTCCCAACCACACGCTGCCGACCGGCGGCACGGCCATGTTCTCCAACCCGCTTTCGGTCGAAGAGTTCGTCAAGCGCTCGAGCGTCATTTGCTATACGCCCGAGGGTCTGCTCTCCGACGCTCCCGCTACACAGCGTCTGGCTGAGGCCGAGGGTCTGTGGGCACACGCGCTTTCGGCTGCGCTGCGCCGCCGCATGTTGAAGCAGGGCGAGGATGCCGTGAGCGCCGAGTCGCTGGCGGCGGCCGACCTGACTAAGGTTGCCTGGCCGGGCGACGCCGTGGCGACGGTTGCCGAGGGTGTGGACCTGGCGGCTACAAGCGCGGATGGCGCCGGCGCGACTGACAAGGAGGCCTGATATGGCCGAGCTCACGCCCCGTATGAAGGAGCTCGTCCAGCCCTACTTGGCCGGCATTGAGCCCTACGATCCCAACTTTACGCCCACGCGCATCAACCTTTCGGCCAACGAGAACACCTATCCCGTGCCGGCCGGCGTGCGCGAGGCGATCGATACGGCCCTGGCTGCCACGCCGCTCAACCGCTATCCCGATCCCATGTCCAACGACCTGCGCGATGAGCTCGTTGCCTGGCATGGCGTGGCGCGTGAGAATATTTGCGCGGGAAACGGCGGCGATGAGCTGCTCTATAACTACCTGCTGGCGTTTGGCGGCGCGGGGCGGACCCTGCTCAACTGCCCGCCGTGCT
>USDH01000163.1 GCA_900553415.1 uncultured Collinsella sp.
CAGGTTTTTCTCCGCCGGAGTGGTGGAGAAGTGCTTATCCATCGCATGCGCGCCGGACAGCAGCTCAACGAAGTTGTCGAAGCCCACGGAGAGAATGATGGACAGACCAATCGCCGACCACAGGGAGTAACGGCCGCCAACCCAGTCCCAGAATTCGAACATGTTGGCGGTGTCGATGCCGAACTCGCCAACCGCTTTCGCGTTGGTGGAAAGCGCGGCGAAGTGTTTCGCCACGTGCTTGTCGTCGCCCGCGGTTGCCAGGAACCAGTCGCGCGCGCTGTGGGCGTTGGTCATGGTTTCCTGGGTAGTGAAAGTCTTGGACGCTACCAGGAACAGAGTCGTTTCCGGATTCACGTTCTTCAGCACTTCGGCGATATGGGTGCCATCGACGTTAGAGACAAAGTGCATGTTGAGGTGGTTTTTATACGGACGCAGCGCCTCGGTCACCATGAAAGGACCGAGGTCGGAGCCGCCGATGCCGATGGACACCAGGTGCTCGATCTTTTTGCCGGTAACACCCTTCCACTCACCGGAGCGCACGCGCTCGGCGAAGGCATACATGCGGTCGAGAACCTCGTGCACGTCGGCGACGACGTCCTGGCCGTCGACGATGAGCTGGCCCTTCTCGCTTGCCGGGCGGCGCAGCGCGGTGTGCAGGACGGCGCGGTCCTCGGTGGTGTTGATGTGCTCGCCGGAGAACATGGCGTCGCGGCGCTCCTCGAGCTTCACCTCGCGGGCAAGATCGCACAGCAGCTTGACGGTCTCATCGGTCACCAGGTTCTTGGACAGGTCGAAGTGCAGGTCACCGGCGTCAAAGCTCAGCTTGTTCACGCGCTCTGCATCGGCAGCGAACCAGGCCTTGAGGTCGATGCCCTCGGCCTCGAGCTTCTCCTGATGGGCCTCGAGCGCCTTCCAAGCGGCAGTCGACGTAGCATCGATAGGTGCGGCAACAGTTGCCATAGAGTCCTCCTCAGCATACGGGCGCACGCCTCCATGCGCCCGGACATTCAGATGCCACTATTCTAGCGCAGGTCAAGACTATAATCAGCGAGCGTTGCCAATCGGCCCCCAAACGGCAACCGATCAAAAAGGGGCAGGTTTATTTTGGCAGGTCAAACGCTTTACCAATCAAAAATAACCTATCCCTTTATGCCAAATATTAGGCCGCTGCGCACACGCTGCCGAGCAACTCACGCAGAGGAGACCCAATGCCCTCCAGCAGTTCGGGCGCGATGATGGCGAAAACGGGAACCTCGCCGGCACCCACAACGGCGGGCACTTTTCCCTCGGAGACGATGCATCCGTAGGGAACAAAGCCGTCCTCGACGGCATCAAGCACGGCCATGCGACGAGCGAGTTCGCGCGCAAAGCCCGCCGTATCGGCATCGCCGATCGCCAGGACAAAGTCCACGCCCTCATCGGTCGCCAGGGCTACGGCCTCATCGACCAAATCGTCTCCCTCGTCGCCCCCGACCAAACCGCAGCGGAAAAGCACGCGCTCGAGCAGGGCGCGATCGAGCGAGCCCAGCGCCGCCGAAACGAGTTCATCACGCGTGTGCTTGTCGCCTCCCAGCACGACCAGTGCCTTGGTGCCGCCATAGTGGGCAACCAATCGCCCGCACCAGCGAGCCACATCCCCATCCGCAACCAAGCGCGTCGGCATACCAAACCCATAGTTGACCATTATCCCCACAACCCTTCCGTGCTTTATGGTGGTATCAATCGTTAGCCTCATGCTACGAAGCGAGCTTTTCCGAGCTGTTACGCACTCTTTAGGGCTGCGTTAAAAACCCGATGCAGCCGCACGACCATACCTGCCAAAAAGGGGCAGGTTTTGACGGTGTCCGGTCGAGCAGGTATTATCGAACAGGTATTCGATAAGAACATGTGTTTGATGGGAGGCTCGGATGGAGCACGAGCAGCACACCTACATCTGCATCGACCTCAAGACGTTTTATGCCAGCGTCGAGTGCGTCGATCGTGGGCTCGATCCGCTCACCACCAACCTGGTCGTTGCCGACGAATCGCGCGGACGCACGACCATCTGTCTCGCTATCACGCAGACCATGAAGGACCTCGGGATACACAACCGCTGCCGTCTGTTCGAGATTCCCGACGGCATCGACTGCATCAAGGCCGTACCGCGCATGCAGCACTACATGGAGGTGTCGGCGAAAATCTACGGCATCTATCTGGAATACGTGAGTCCGCAAGACATTCACGTCTACTCCATCGACGAATGCTTTATCGACGTGACGCCCTATCTGAACCTCTATCACACCGATGCGGAAGGGTTCGCCTGCACGCTGCGCGACGAGGTCTTGGCGCGCACCGGCATCACGGCGACGGTCGGCATCGGCCCCAACCTATTCCAGGCCAAGGTAGCGCTCGACATTACCGCCAAGCACGTACCCAGCCGCATCGGCATACTCGACGACGGGACCTTTCGCAAGGAGATCTGGCCCCATCGCCCCATCACCGACATCTGGGGCATCGGCCCCGGCGTGGCGGCCCGTCTCGAAAAGTACGGCGTCTACGATCTGATGGGCGTCGCCGCGCTCGACGAAAACCTGCTTTACGATGAGCTCGGCGTCAATGCCGAATATCTCATCGACCACGCCTTCGGGCGCGAGCCGACAACCATCGCCGATATCCAAGCCTATCGCCCGCAAGCGACCTCGACCACCACAGGACAGGTGCTCTCGAAGGGCTATGCCTACGAGCAGGCCTACACCGTCTTGCGCGAGATGGTCGACAACGCCGTGTTGGATCTAGTCGATAAGCACGTGGTCTGCGACAGCATCTCGCTCTTTGTGGGCTACGCGAGCGAGCGCGCCGACATACGCCGGCTCAACGCCAGCGGCACGGCGCAGTATATAGACGGCTGCGGACACCTGCGCTCGAGCACCTCGGGCATCGAGCCCGCAGCGACCGATGGCCCCGAGCTCGCGCCCCGTGCTCCCAAGCCCGTCCAGCGCGATGACGAAAGGCGTCGCCTGGTGCGCGAAGCGCAGGCAATCGATGGCATCTTTGTGGGAGAGCATGGCGGCAAACCGCGTGGTGGCTATGCCGCACTCTTTGCGCACTCCAACGCCTCGCGCAAGCTGCCCGAGCGCACTAACTCGTTTAAGAAAATCATGGGGTATTTCGATGATCTTTGGGCACAAACGGTCGATCCCAAACGACCGGTCAAGCGCATCAACCTGGGATTTGGCAATCTTGTGCCCGAGGAATTTGCCACCATCGATCTGTTCAGCGATATCGAGGCCGATGAGCGCGAGCGCGACCTGGCGCGCGCCGTCCTGGCCGTGAAAGGCAAGTACGGCAAGAACGCGCTCGTCAAGGGATTAAGCTTTACCGCCGGCGCCACCGCGCGCGAACGCAACGACCAAGTTGGAGGACACCGTGCCTAAACCCAAACAACAGCTCGTGCGCCCGCCGACCGCCTTCGAGCGCCTGGCGGACCCCGAGGGCAGGCGCCGCGCCGCCGACCCCAAGCTCACCGCCAACGGCTCCGTCCGCGCCGGCCGTGCCGCGCAGTTTATGCCCTTTGCCGCCCTCACGGGATACTACGAACTCGTGCGCAAGCAGGAAATCACCGTCGAGTCAAAACGTGAGCTCACGGAAGAAAAAGCCCTCGTACTTTCTAAAAAGCTCGAGGGTCTCAAACGTGGCGACTTGGTTCGTGTCACCTATTACGATACATACGGCTATCGCAGCCGCACCGGCATCCTCGACGAGGCGCTCCCCGCCTTCAAGCTCCTCAAGCTCCGAGACATCGCCATCGACTTCGACGACATCCAAGACATCGAACTGCGCGGACGAGCCTAGCCAAGGAAGCGCATCCAGGGCGGCGCTTACAGCGTCATGACGTAGTAGCCCGCGTCTTTCACGGCCGTCTCGAGGACATCACGATCAACCGGCTGCTTAGAGCGCACGCGTGCCGTGTGGTCCGCATACGTCAC
>USDH01000164.1 GCA_900553415.1 uncultured Collinsella sp.
CGGCACCGCGCCGATCATGGCCCTGGTGGGCGGCAGTGCCGTCACCGTCAAACCCAAGGCGGCGACGCCCAAGGTGTCCAAGCACGTGCTGGAGGACGGCACCGCCGCCTGGCAGAAGGCCGCCGACGCCACGGTCGCCGACGACCTGTACTGGCGCCTCTCTGCCACGGTCCCGGCCGGGCTCACCGCCTACGACACCTACACGGTGCGGTTCGTCGACACCATGAGCGCGGGGCTCGACCCCTCCAAGGTCGCCGCGAGCATGCGCGTGTACGTGGCGGCGGGCGCGGACGGCGGCTTCGACGCCGTCTCGGCCGGTAAGGACGGCCGCGCCGGCGTCGAAGCCGCGAAGGGCTGGACCGATATCACGGCCCAGTGCGCCACCAAGGTAGCGGCCGACGGCAAGACCTTCACCGTGCGCACCGGCGACCTGATCGCCGCGCTCGGCGGGGCCGACGCCTTTACTGCGGGCGCCCGCGTGGTCGCCGTGTACAACGCGCCGCTCAACAGCGCATGCAATCACGGTATCGCGAAGGGCAACCCCAACGAGGTCTACCTGCGCTACCCGCGCTCTCCCTTTGCCGACCAGTCCGTCGACGCCGGCTTCACCCACACGCCGGGCGACGACGCGTGCGCCTACACCTGGGATCTCGCGCTCACCAAGCGCGGCAGCGACGGCGACAAGCCGCTTGCCGGGGCAGTCCTGAGCATCGCCGACGACCGCGGCCGCACGCTGGCGGCCGACGGCACGTGGGATGCGCAAGGTAAGGCCACCGTCACCACGGGCGAGGACGGCCGCGTGACCGTCTCGGGTGTGGACTCGGGCAAGCTGGAGGTCCGCGAGCTCAAGGCGCCCAAGGGCTACACCGCCTTTGAGGGCACGCGCTCCGTGACGGTCAAGGCCGAGGGCCTGGACGTCGACCAGGTGGCCGCCGCCAAGCCCAAGCTCACCATCACGGCCGAGTCGCCCCTGCGCGCCGACAGCGCGGACGGGTCGACGGGCAGCCTGGAGGCGTCGCTCATCAACGTGCCCACCGGCACACCCCCTAGCATTACCACCGGAGGCTTTATGCCCTTGACTGGCGATATGGCAATGTACGCCGCGGCCGCCGCAGCGGTCGCCGGAGCCGCGCTCATCGTGGTCGCGCTCCTGGTCAAGCGGGGAGGTGGCAGCCATAAAGAGTAGCTGGCAGCCCCACAGAGAGCGGGGCGAGACGTAGCGAAGTAGATGCTAAGACACAGACAGATGATGACCGATCAAATGAGAACCAACCGGAAAACGGAGGAAAAGAAGATGAGCATGAGCAAGAACATCGCACGCCTGGCAGTAACCGCCGGCCTCACAGCAGCGCTGAGCTTCGGCGGCGTGATGGCTCCGGTCACGATGGCGTTTGCTGCGGATGCCGCGAACGGCTTGGTGACCATCGAAAGAGCGCCGGGGAACGATACCGAATTCATGGGTTACAAGATCTTTGACGCCGATGTGACAAAGGATGAGAGCGGCCAGACGCTTGTGAGCAATATCGCATGGGCGAACGGCAAGGTTGAAACTGCTGTTGAGGAAGCGATTGAGACAATCGATACGGGCGCCAATATCGCAACCGCCCAGGATGCTGTGGATTGGATTAGCACGCACGTGATGCACACCGGTAAAACGACTAGCGTAGCATCTGACTCTGATGCATATAAGATTGCGGCTGCTGTGGCTAAGGTGACCGATCTGGATGATCCAAGTGATCGCGCGGCCACTTCGAAGGGTGTTGCCAACAACCTTTCACACGGCTATTGGCTCTTTGTGACTAACGCCTCTACTGTCTCAAACGCCGAAGCCGCTACCTCTCCTATCTTCACTGTTGTTGGCGATGAAGAGATTAAAATCACCGAGAAGACCAGTATTCCCACTGTCGACAAACAGGTTCGTGAGGGCGATGCCTGGGGAAAGGTGAGCGACTCGCAGATTGGTGAGAAGATCGATTATAAGCTGATCGGCACCGTTGCCGATAACATCGACACCTTTGCCAAGTACGAATATAAGTTCCAGGATCACCTTTCCGCTGGATTGGAGGCCGACGAGGGTTCCGTTGCTGTGACTATTGACGGCAAGACTGTCCAGCCGGCAGGTAACTACAGCGTGCATGTTGCGGATACTATGGACGATTCCAATAAGGTTACGGGCCACGATCTGACGATTTCCTTCAGCGACCTTAAGGCTGCCGCAAAGGATTCGGGCGTCGTCTTGAACAAGCAGTCCGAGGTTGTGGTGACTTATAAGGCTAGGCTCACTAGCGATGCTGAATACACGGCCACTGGTAACACTAACGAGGTCAAACTTGTTTACTCCAACAATCCCATGACTGATGGCACTGGCACCTCTATGCCAAAGGAAGTCACCGATTACGTTTTTGGCCTGGATATTACCAAGGTTGATGAAGACAATCAGGATAAAAAACTTGTCGCTGGCTTTAAGGTCAAGGTCGTTAATAACGGAGATTCTAAATCTGCTGGCAAATGGTTGAAAACTGACGGAACCCTTGTCGGGACTAAAGAAGAGGCTTCTGAGTTTATGACCGATAACGCGAACGGCAAGGTCTTTATCCCCGGTCTCGTTGAGGGTACGTACGAGATTACCGAAACGACCACTCCTTCGAGCTACAACACCATCGCCCCCTTCCAGATTATCGTGAATCCGATTTACAATGAGAGCGGCAAATTGACGAAGTTGACCGTCAGCGAAAAAGAAGAAGAGGTCACTCCTGGTACTGCAAATGGTTCAGTCATGTCCATTACTATTGCGAACAAGAAGGGCTCTGGCCTCCCGCTGACCGGCCTTAACGGCGTGACCTTCACTTGGATCGCTGGTGGCGCGGTGCTGTGCATCGGCGTGGCGCACCTCATCCGCAGCCGTAAGCAGGCCGAGGAGTCCGAGCAGGAGTAACGCTCGCTCACCCATCCCTTTGGCGGGTGGGATGTGATGGTCATGAGACTTGCGGACGCTTTTCTCGTCCATCCACGTTCTTGCTTTGCCATTCTCTTTTCGGGGCAGGCTCCGCACTGGAGTTTGCCCCGTTCTTTTTGGGATAACGCATCCAGCCTCCATCGTCCGATGCGGGCACGTTCGTCATCGCGTTTCATGACTCGTATGAGGTTCGGTTTAAGGTCCGTAGGCGCACGCGCGGTGCGGACGGTAGAAGGCATTTGCGCCGCAACAAGCGCAAATAAGAATGCCCGGGGGTCGGATCCCGGGCATTTAACTAAAGCTGAAAACTAGGCCGCCCGCGCTCTCGTACACTTACGCGGGGTGCGTCGTTTTCTATTGACATTGTGTCCCGAATCGCCCCGCCGATTCGGGACATTCTGAAAACTCAAATGCTGGCCTATCCTCGAACGGACGGTGCAGTCAAGCTGTGTTGTCGGGCGGGGGAGCCTGCTAATCGGCTATTATTTGTTTAGACAACTTGAGTTGTAGAGGAGTGACCGGCGATGGTGCAGGGCGCCAAACATATGAAGAGCAATAACGCTGCGGACAACGGCGGCTCAAGCCCTCAGCCCAAACCTCAACCAAAGCCCAAGCGCCGTCGCAAGCGGTTGCCGCGCTGGGCCGACCGGCTTATCACCATCGTCATCATCCTTATTGGCGTGGGCCTTATGACCTGGCCGTGGATCTTGGACCGGCTCGAGGCCTCGGGCGTGTTCAACCAGATCAGCACCGTGTCCAGCACCGTGGACGCGCTGTCGGAAGAGGAACGCGAGCGCATTCTGCTTCAGGCGCGCTCCTATAACGAGCAACTTGCCGGCGAGGCCACCGAGCTTCCCGCCGACCAGATCGAGCCCTACGCCCAGCAGCTCATCTTCGACCGCGACCCCATGATGAGCTGGGTCGAGATCCCCTCCATCGACGTGAGCATGCCCATTTACCACGGCACGAGCGAAGAAGTCCTTATGGCGGG
>USDH01000165.1 GCA_900553415.1 uncultured Collinsella sp.
CGGGGGCGCAGAACGGTGTTCTGCGCCCCCGATTGAGTCGATGTGTCTAAAAGGCCGGCTTGCTTATTCGCTAGCGTCTTCGCTGTCTTCGCGGTCACTGGCAAGCATTGCTGCACCTGCGACCGTCGTCGCCACGGCGGCAGCGGCGAGCCCGGCGGCAATGCCGGAGCCGTCGCCCGTGTCGGCGAGTTTTCCGCCCGAGTTCTTGCCCTTGTTGCCCTTACCGTTCTTATCAGTGCTGCCTGCGTTGGAACCCGTGCCACCGTCGGTGCCGCTGCCGGTGCCGCCTGCACTGCCCGAGGCCGCTACGGTAAAGCTTGCGGCTCCGTCGGTGGCAAGCGTGTAGTTCTGCGCCGCGTCGCCCAAAAGGCCTTTCGCGCGCACCCAGTACGTCCCTGCGGCAAATGATTCGCCCTCGGCCATTGCCGTGCCCGGAGCGCCGTTCGCGTCGCGCACAAACTCGAGCTGGGCCGTGCAGGCATCGGTTTCGAGCTTGCCCTCGAGTGATGCCGCAATCTTGGCGCGCACGTCTTCGCCGGCCTTAAGGCCTTCGAGCCCCTCAAAATGGGGCGTCAACGCGCGCGGATCGATATCGATGGGCACATGACCCCGCAGCTCCGTAACGGTCTCGTTGCCCAAGGCGTCGACATCCACATATTCGATGGCAAACGCATGGCCCGAAGCCGCCACGTTGAGTACGTTGCTGCTGTCGACGAGACGGAAATGGCCCTCGCCAACGGTCTTGCCATCCTGGAGCGAGGCATCGCTCAGCGAGTCGCCGTACGTCATGCGCATGCGGGTCGGGAGGCAGCACGAAGCCGACTGCGTGTGCTTCGTATCGTAATTGTAATTGCGCTGGTAGATGCTCCGGGCCAACGCCGCATCAACAAAGTCGGATGCGATGATGCCAATGTGCTTGAGGTAATCTGACTTTGTATCCTCGGTGCCGCTGGGATTGATGTACGGGCTCTTGTACAGATGCTCGTTGACTACTCGTGCTGCGGTAAATGGGTTGCTTCCTTGCTTGTGATTCGTGCAGCTGGTGTAGTTGATAGACCAGCAGCGCTCCAGGACTTGCTCCTTGGCCCCGTTATCGTCCTCGACATCTACCTCGTTGCGGGTGAGCTTAGCCGTCTCCTTCAGGGCCATATCGACCCAGCTGATCTTGTCGGTTCCGGTGCATTCGTAATGGTCCTGGGCATATACCTTGGTGCAATAGGCTTTTTTGTCGCCTGTTTCCCCTGCGGCTTCAAAGCCTTGCGCGTTTTGGACGAGACACATAGAGGAGCTGCTGGGGTGTGCTGCGATTTTGTTGTCCCATTCGGTTAGGTCGAGGCCCCACGTGTGGCCGCTTACGCTGTCGCCGGCGAGTCCAAATCGGCGCAGCAGGACGATCTTTCCGCGCACCTCGTTCAGTGTGGGAACGCGGCTCGACGTATAGAACAGTTTGGGGTTGTCGTCCAAAACCTTGGCGAAAGCCGTCGTAAGGCTCTCGTCAGTAGCCTCGTTGTTGCCTCGGGATACAAGCATGATGAGCGCTTCTGACGGATTTTCGTTCAAAAACTTTTTGAAGTAGCCAACGACATCGGAGAGATGCATGAAGTACCCGTCTTTTTTGAGCAGGTAGCAACTTCCATGGTCGATGCCGGGGTCGTTGCCTTTTCCGAGTCGGATATCAAAATAGCGAATGCCTTCGAGCAACTGCGTGGGGATGTAGTCCTGCTGGCACTTTGCTTGCGAGGATTGGGGTTCGGTGTCGTTGTCCACGCTGCAAGTTCCCGAATCGTGCGTGCCCGGGATGCTCAGCTCGTCGAGGTACTTGTTGCCTTCGACGTGGCTCATCCAACATGGTCCGTCGACGTAGCTGCTATACGTGGTCCAGTCGATGCTGCTAACTGTGGCATTGGTCTTGTCCATGCTGTAGCCGACAAGCTCGAGCTCCCACGGAATGGAATATTTCTTTTGGCAAATCTTGTTGTTGTCTTGGTCTTTGCCTTTCGATTCTATGGCCAGGTAGTTAATACCGTTTTTCGTGTATATGCGGTCTCGAATAATATAAGTTCCGTCGAACTGGCGGTCGAACGTATAGGCGCGGCTGTCCTTATGGTCGTACTCGCCACTCCATACGTGGATGACCTTTCCATCTTTGTCCGAGTCGCCATCGACCGACCAAATGCTGTAGCCCGTCTTTTTATGCTCTTCGAAATTGAGCAAGGTGCGGATAGCATACCAGTTTGTATCGTCATTCTTGGTCGTTACGTTCTCAAGGATGAGCTTGCTGGACGTGCCGTCATTAAACAGGTGGCAGACGTTGCCGATGACGTTGCCGTCTTCGTTGACGCTCGCGGTGCGAAAATAGCCCGCGGGGCGAAGGCGAATGACGAAATTGTCGAGGCTGACCGCTGGCTCGGCCGTGCCGTCCGCAAAGGCCGTCCGCGGGCTAATGCCCAGAGTGACGGTTTCGGGCAGGCTTGTCAGCGGCGACAACGCTGCAAGTCCAAGGCCCAGCGTAAACGCTCGGCGACTGATGGCATGATGTTCGGCCATGACTCCTCCATTCGCGGGGTGCGGTTATGCGATAGTTTTGGTCACTATACTGCCCAGATGTTTAAAGATGCTGGTTTAATTGTCTGCGCGGCGCAATAAATCGGTGGGCGGACGTGTTGGGGTGTTTGTCGTTTTCGTACTGTTGCCACATTTGGGGCGGTTCCGGCGTCCGGCATCCTCGCGTTCGTCGGCTACCGGCATAAGAAAGGGAGGGTCGGTTTACCGGCCCTCCCTGGGTACGAAGCGCTGGGGTATCGTCGCTTGTTTGCACTGTGCCCGTGTTTCCCGCTGCGCTCGCCAGTCGTTTAGCGCTTAATCTCGATATCGTCGAGCTTGACGTCCATGGCTTTGGTCTTGGCTTCGGCGATGTTGTCGGCAAACTCCAGAGACTTCATCATGGTCTCGACGGCGTCCTTGTGCTCCTCGACATTGTCGATGCGCACGTACACGCTGCCGCCGTCAACGTCGGTGAAGTACTCGGTCGTCACGCCGCCCGAGTGCGTAAAGTAGGCGCTGCGCCAGGTCTTGCCGTTGTACTTAACGGGATCGCTCTCGGTCCATCCAGAGCTGGCCTTCCACTTTGCCTCGTAGTCGAACAGCTCATCGGCGTTCTTGTCAGGATCGAAGACGGGGATGAAGCGGTCGCTGGCGTGCTCGCTCTCGGTGAACTTAAACTGGGCCCTGTCGGCAGTGTCGCCTGCGATGTCGGTGATCTCGACGCCCTCGGGGACCTCGACCTTAAACCAAATGAAGTCGGTCCTCATATCCACGGCTCGCTTTTCTGCGCCGCCGCCACCGCCACTGCCGGTAGCGCCGCCGCTTCCGTCGCAACCCACCAGGGCAACCGCGGCAAAGAGACTGATGCAGAGGGTGAGAATCGCAAAGGCCTTCTTTTTCATGGTCGTGTCCTCCTCGATCTGTAACCGCCCATGGATTACCTGCCTTTACTGTACGCGTGGACGGCTCGCTAGGGTGGGCCATGTGTCCCATTCTGAGGGCCGGAATTGCGCCGTTAAGTGGCAATATGCGGGGTCCAAAAGAGGGGAGGGCCGATGCCTGTCGGCCCTCCCCGGGGTTGGGTGCCCGTTGCTTTAATGGGGCGCATGTGCGCAGGTGCGCGTAGGCGCGTGCGGGTGTCCCGTTACTTGAGCTCGATGCTCGAAATCTCGACTTCGCGCGCCTCGGAAACTGCCTCTGCCATGTCATCGGGGAACTCGATGGAGTTGAGGAGCGTCTCGGCTTCTTTCTTGTGCTGGTCGAAGTTCGAGATGAGGACGTAGACGCTTCCCGGCTCAACGTCGGTAAAAAGC
>USDH01000166.1 GCA_900553415.1 uncultured Collinsella sp.
GTGGTTATAGGTGGCGTGGGCGGTTAGGCCTGGAAGGTGTCGCGATCGGGAGCGAAGGATTGCATGGCCGCGATGGTACGGTCGAAGAGCTCGGGAAGCTCCCAGCCCAGCATCTCGGCGCCCTGCGAAATCACGTCACGCGAGCAGCCGGCGGCAAAGCGCTTGTCCTTGAACTTCTTCTTGAGCGACTTGGTCGTAAAGTCCATGACGCTCTTGCTCGGGCGCATGACGACGGCGGCTCCGATCAGGCCGGTGAGCTCGTCGCAGGCGAACAGTATCTTTTCCATCTGCAGTTCGGGCTTGGGCAGCGAGGTGTTGAAATCGGACGTGTGCGTCTGGATGGCGCGGATAAGCTCAGGCGATGCGCCCTCGCCCTCCAGAATCTCGGCCGCATAGATGGTATGGTTCATGGGGTCGTCCTCATGCTCCTCCCAATCCAGGTCGTGCAGCAGGCCGACGATGCCCCAAAACTCCTCGTTCTCGGGGTCAAACTCGCGCGCAAAGTAGCGCATGGTGCCCTCGACCGTCTCGCCGTGGGTAATGTGGAACGGATCTTTGTTGTGCTCGTTGAGCAGCTCGAACGCGCGGTCGCGGGTGATTCCGGCGGAAAGCGTCTGGGACATGTCAATACCTCCAGGTGAGTCGGTGCTAAGACACGGTGTCATTATCGTATATCGCCGCGGCTCAAGCCGAAAGGCAAAAAAGGCATGCAGAGGAAAAAGCCGGGCGAACGCGTCGCCCGGCAAAACCGCAGATAAAACCTGCCAAAATAAACCTGTCCCTTTTTGGTAGGTTTAGGGGCGGACCTGACCGGTGCCTCGGAGCTTGTATTTGTAGGTGGTGAGGGCCTCGGCGGCAAAGGGGCCGCGGGCGTGGAGCTTTTGGGTCGAGATGCCGATCTCGGCGCCCAGGCCAAACTCGCCGCCGTCGGTAAAGCGCGTGCTGGCGTTGGCGTATACGGCCGAGGCATCGACCTCATCCAAGAAGCGCTCACAAGCGTCCGCATCCTCGGCGATGATGGCCTCGGAATGCATGGTGCCGTAGCGGTTGATATGCGCGATGGCCTCGTCCTCGTTCGCCACGACCTTTACGCTCATCTCGAGCGCCAGATACTCGCGGCCCCAGTCCTCCTCGGTGGCGGCAACGTAAGCATCGTCCTCGACAAGACCGGCAGCAGCGCACGCGGCGCACGTGGCCTCGTCGCCGTGAATGAGCACGCCGTGGTCGTGCAGCACGGCAACGACCGCAGGCAAAAACGCATCGGCCACAGCACGGTCGACCAGCAGCGACTCGGCGGCATTGCACACGCCCACGCGCTGGGTCTTGGCATTAACGATAATGTTGAGCGCTTTATCGAAGTCGGCGGATTCGTGCACGTAGATGTGGCAGTTGCCCGTGCCCGTCTCGATCACCGGAACGAGCGACTCGCGCACGCAGCGCTGGATCAGGCCCGCACCGCCACGCGGAATGAGCACATCGACGACGCCGCGGAGCTTCATGAGCTCGCCGGTGGCCTCGCGGTCGGTAGACTCGATCATCGAGACGGCCTCGCGCGGGAAACCCTGGGCCTCAAGCGCATCGGCCAGCAGCTCGGCAATCATGGCGCACGAGTGATAGGCCAGCGAACCGCCGCGCAGAATGCAGGCGTTGCCGGTGCGGATGCAGATGCCCGCGGCGTCGGCCGTCACGTTGGGGCGCGCCTCGTAGACCATGGCGACCAGCCCCAATGGCACGCTCACGCGGGTGAGGTCCACGCCGCTTGCGAGCACGCGGTGGTCGAGCACGCGGCCCACGGGATCGGGCAGCTCGGCGAGCTTCTCCAGGCCGGCGGCCATGCCCTCGACGCGCTCGGGCCTCAGCAGCAGACGATCGAGCAGTCCGGCCGAGGTACCCGCATCGCGCGCGGCGGACATATCGAGCTCGTTGGCGGCAACGATGGAGTCGATACCGTTGCGCAGTGCTGCGGCCATGGCGCGCACGGCCTCCTGGCGCTGTTCATCGCTCGCCGTGGCAAGCGAGGCCGACGCTGCCTTGGCGGCAACGGCAAGATCGTGGACATACGTGGCTATATCGACCGACATGGGCGGCCCTTTCTCCTAGAAGTTTGCAACCATGGTAGCCGATTTGCGCATGGCCTCGCCCGCGGCGGTAGAATTGGTCAACCCGAAACACCGCAACGAACGGAAGACTCACATGGCCCTCATCACTTCGTACCACGTCCCCGGCCTTTACGTCGAGGACTACAGCATCGACGTCCCCCTTGACTGGCGCGGCCTAGAGCCGATGCTCCTGGCCGTCGGCAGCACCATGCGCCGCGGCGCTATGCCGGCGCCCATCGCCGGCGCGCCCGAGAGCATCAAGCTCTTCTACCGCGTGGTTTGCGCGCCTGACCGCATCAACGACGACCTGCCGCTCCTTCTGTTTTTACAGGGCGGCCCCGGCGGCGAGAGCCCGCGTCCGCTGTCGCCCACAAGCGACGGCTGGATCGAGGAGGCCGTCAAGCACTTCCGCGTGGTCCTGCCCGACCAGCGCGGCACCGGACGCAGTAGCTGCGTGGACAGACGCACGATCAAGGCACTGGGTGATCGCGCAACGGCCGCCGGCGCCGATACAGCACGCTCGCAGGCGGACTTCCTCAAGCGCCACCTCGCCAGCTCCATCGTGCGCGATTTTGAGTACCTGCGCCTAGTGGGCTTTGGCGGCAAGCCGTGGGTCACGCTCGGCCAAAGCTACGGCGGTTTTTTGACGCTGAGCTATCTGTCGCTCTTCCCCGAGGGCGTGACGGCGAGCTTTACCTGCGGCGGCATTCCGCACGTGCCGGCGAGCGCAAGCGAGGTCTACGCGCACACCTTCCCACGCATGGCCGCCAAGACGCAGCAGTATTACGACCGCTACCCCGCCGACGTCGAGCGCGTGGCAGCCCTGGCCGATGCGCTCGAGGCTCAGAAGCCCGTGCTGCCCGACGGCTCGCCGATGACGGTCGAGCGTCTACAGCTCATGGGCAGCGACTTTGGTATGAAGCCGAGCTTTGAGCGCATGCATTGGATTATCGATCACGCTTTTGTTGACGGCGACGGCACGCTGACCTGCGGCGTCTCGGTATCTGACAGCTTTTTGATGCGCGCCTTCGAGCGCACCAACACGCGTACAAACCCGCTGTATTGGACACTGCAGGAGTTCATCTACGCCGACGGCGACACCATGCCCATTCGCTGGGCCGCAGCAGAGGAGAAGGCCCATCGCACCGAGTTCGACACGCTCGCGCGCCCGCTCATGTTTACCGGCGAGGCCATGTTCCCGTGGATGTTTGAGCAGATGCCCGAGCTTAAGCCATTTAAGCCCGCCATGGACCTGCTGATGGAAGACACCAGCTGGGACAAGATCTACGACCCGCAGCGCCTGGCGTGCAACGAGGTGCCCCTGCAGGCCGCGGTGTATTTCGACGACATGTACGTGGCAGCTCGATACGCTCAGCCGCGTGGGCAACTCGCACGCCTGGGTGACCAACGAGTTCGAGCACGACGGCCTGCACGGCAGTGTGGTATTCAAGCACCTCTTCGACGAAGCCCTCAACCGAGGAGACCTGCGCCGGATCTTCTAGCAAAGGAGTGTCTCCACCTGCCGGCACAAAAGGAACGTCCCCAAGTGCCAGATTAATGAAGTCATTGCAGAAAGAGGACAGAAAGCGAAAACGCCCCTAAGCGAGTGGCTTTAAATCGTAGGTCGAACAAAAGAAGCGAGCGCCGCCCAGAGCGAACAAGTTGGCATGAAAAAGGCGAGGCATAGACCTGATGGTCATGCCTCGCCTTTTGAATGACAAATTGTCGC
>USDH01000167.1 GCA_900553415.1 uncultured Collinsella sp.
CGTGTTGCTGGTTGGCCCTCCGGGCACCGGTAAAACGCTGCTGGCCAAGGCCGTTGCCGGCGAGGCGGGCGTGCCGTTCTTTAGCATCTCGGGTTCCGACTTTGTCGAGATGTTCGTAGGCGTCGGCGCCAGCCGTGTGCGTGACCTCTTTAAGGAGGCCAAGTCCCAGGCCCCGTCGATCATCTTCATCGATGAGATCGATGCCGTGGGACGTCAGCGCGGAGCTGGCTTGGGCGGCGGTCACGACGAGCGCGAGCAGACGCTCAACCAGCTGCTGGTCGAGATGGACGGCTTTGAGGAAAGCGAGTCGGTCATCCTGATCGCTGCGACCAACCGTCCTGACATCCTGGATCCGGCATTGCTGCGTCCCGGCCGTTTTGACCGTCAGGTTACGGTCGACCGTCCGGATGTGAAGGGCCGCGAGCAGATCTTGCGCGTGCATGCCGAGAACAAGCCGATGGACGAGGACGTTAAGTTTGAGAAGCTCGCCCAGATGACCGTTGGCTTTACTGGTGCCGATTTGGCGAACCTGCTCAACGAGTCTGCGCTGCTGGCCGCTCGCCGTCATCGTTCCGTGATCTCGATGGACGAGGTCGAGGAATCGATGGAGCGCGTGATTGCCGGACCGCAGCGCAAGGGTCGCGTGATGACCGAAGCTGAGCGCACCACGATTGCCTACCACGAGAGCGGTCACGCTTTGGTGGGCCACATCCTGGAGCACTCCGATCCGGTTCATAAGATCTCGATTGTCAGCCGCGGCCAGGCGCTAGGCTACACGCTGCAGCTTCCGCAGGAGGACCACTTCCTTAAGACCAAGAACGAGATGCTCGACGAGCTCGCCGTGTTCTTGGGCGGTCGCGTTGCCGAGGAGCTCATGTGCGATGACATTACGTCGGGCGCGAGCAACGACCTGGAGCGCGCAACCAAGATGGCGCGCGAGATGGTCACGCGCCTGGGCATGAGCGAGGAGCTGGGCACGCAAGTGTTTGGCGAGGCGCAACATCAGGTGTTCCTTGGTCGCGATTACGCCGATCACCAGGATTACTCCGAGGAGACGGCGCGCCGCATCGATATCGAGGTTCAGCGCATTATGCGTGAGGCCCATCGTCGTGCGGTCGAGATCCTGGACGCCTGTCGCGATCAGCTCAATCTGATGGCGAAGGTGCTGCTTGAGCGCGAGACCGTCGAAGGCGACGCCGTGAACGCCCTGCTCGACAACGAGTGGGATGCGTACCTTGAGCGCGAGGGCGATATCCTGGCGGCCAAGGAGGAGCGCAATGCCAAGGCGGCCGGCATGCCGACCAAGAAGCGCGCGCCTCGCATGAGCGAGGAGGAGCTGGCGGCTGATGCCGCGGCCTTTGCGCAGGCGGCCATGCAGGAGGATGCCGAAGCCGCATCCGATGATGCTGACGATGACCATGCCGTCGTCGATGTCGATGTCGATGCCGACACCGACAAATAGTCTTTGTGGCGAAAGCCTCCGCGGGGAAACCTGCGGAGGCTTTTTGCATCTGTTGATTGGGGACAGACTTAAATGAGCGTTTTCACGCATTTAAGTCTGTCCCCAATCAACATTGCTGCGGCACTTTGCTCGGCTAAAGCGTACAATAGCGCCTATGCGAAAGGGGAACAGATGATCAACGAAACTATGTATGCTCGCGGTGCGGAAAGCTCCATCATCCGCGAGATCTTTAGCTATGGTCTTGAGCGCAAGGCACAGATCGGTGCGGAGAACGTATTCGATTTTTCGCTGGGCAACCCGAGTGTTCCGGCGCCAGCTGCCGTGGCGGAGTCCATTAAGAAGGCCTTGGGGCTGCCGAGCGACCAGTTGCACGGCTACACCCCCGCTCCGGGCCTGCCGCAATGTCGAGCAGCCGTCGCCGAATCGCTCAACCGCCGCTTTGGAACGAACTATGAGGGTAAGGACGTCTTTATGACGGTGGGTGCCGCGGCTTCGCTCACCTGCACGCTCAACGCCGTTACGAACCCGGGCGACGAGGTTATTGTTATCGCCCCGTACTTTCCGGAGTATCGCGTTTGGATTGAGAAGGCCGGCTGTACGTGTGTTGAGGCGCTCGCCGATGAAGATACGTTCCAGCTGAGCGTGGACAACGTGCTCAAGGCGATCACCGACAAGACGGCAGCCGTCATTATCGACTCGCCCAACAACCCGACCGGTGCCGTATATACGCGCGACACGCTGACGCGACTGGCCAATGTTCTGCGCGAGGCCAACGCTCAGCGCGATCCCGAGAATCCGATTATGCTCATCTCGGATGAGCCGTATCGCGAGATCGTGTACGGTGCCGAGGTGCCTTGGGTGCCCTCGATCTACGAGCACACCGTCGTGTGCTACTCGTACTCCAAGTCGCTGTCGCTGCCGGGCGAGCGCGTAGGCTGGATTTTGGTTCCCAACACCAACCCGCAGGCGGCGCGTCTGATGCCGGCTGTTGCGGGTGCCGCCCGCACGCTGGGCTTCGTGTGCGCGCCGGCGCTCTTTCAGCGCGTAATTATCGACTGCATCGATGAGCCGAGTGACGTTGAGGCCTATGCACGCAACCGCACCGCGCTTACCGACGCACTAGCGGAGTACGGCTACACCTATGTTGAGCCGGATGGCGCGTTCTACCTATGGGTGAAAGCGTTGGAGCCCGATGCGAATGCGTTTTGCGAGCGCGCAAAGAAGTATGAGTTGCTTGCGGTTCCCTCGGACAGCTTTGGTATGCCGGGTTGGTTCCGCCTGGGCTATTGTGTGAGCTACGAAACGATTGTCAATTCGCTACCCGCTTGGAAACAGTTGGCGGACGAGTATCGTTAAAAGTAAAGCGCTCTGCCTACAATGTTTTACGTGAAACGGGGTTTGGTGTTAAGCCGGACCCCGTTGTCATGGACGTTGTGTCTTTGGGATGGAGTGGTTTTACGACTGTCGAAGGCTATGCGTACAATGAATATAAGCGACGGCCGTGCCAGATAAGGAGACCTGATGCCCTACCTGCTTTCTTGTGACATTCATACCCATACGATGTTCTCTGCGCATGCATATTCGACCATTGAGGAGAATGTGTACTGGGCGGCAGAGCGTGGCCTGCAGGTGCTCGGATCTGCCGACCATCTGAGCTCTATGGTTTCACCTTGCCCCAATGACCTGCGCAGTTACCAGTTCTTTATCAACCAGGATATCTGGCCGCGCATTTGGAGCGGCGTGCTGGTGCTGCGTGGTGCCGAGGCCGATATCGTTTCGCTGGACGGAAGCCTGTTTGGCGAGGACACTCCTGTCACGCTCGATATCGCCGGCGATTCGTACAGCCGTCAGCATTCACTGTTCGATTTGGTTACGCGTAATTTGGATTATTTGGTTGCAAGCGTGCATAATCCGCAGATTGCCGAAGGTGCGACGTTGGCCCAGGCGACCGAGATGTATATCAATGCCCTGGAGCACCCCAAGGTGTTCATGCTGGGCCACGCGGGTCGCTCGGGCGTTCCGTTTGATATCGATGAGGTGTTGTTGGCGGCTAAGGCCAAGCACAAGATTATCGAGATTAACAATCATAGTCTTGAACACGGTGTCGACACTGAGCATTGGGCCGTATGCCGCAAGATCGCCGAGCGCTGCGCCGAGCTGGGCGTGGGGATTGGCGTCTCGACCGACGCGCACATTGGTATGGCGATTGGCAAGCTCGAGCAGGCGCGCAAGATGCTCGATGAGGCGGGCTGGGAAAACTGCACCATCACCGTTTCCAACTCGCTCGATGAGTACCTCATTCAGGATCTCTGGATGCAGGACGCAAAGATCGACG
>USDH01000168.1 GCA_900553415.1 uncultured Collinsella sp.
TGCACAGGTAGCGGCTCGTCACGCCAAAGCGCGCGCTTGCCACCTGCTTGATCGCGGAGTTCTTGGAGTCACCGTTAGCCAGCGGGGTCTCGCGGCGCGGGTCCTCGCCGCCCTCGCCGGAGTTGGAACGGCCGTGTAGGCGGTTCATGGCGATGGCCATGCACTCGTGTGCCTCTTTGCTGATGGAGCCATACGACATGGCGCCGGTGTTAAAGCGGCGGACGATGTTGAGCGCGGGCTCGACCTCGTCGAGTGCCACCGGGGTGCGGCCGCTGGCATCAAAGTCGAGCAAGTCGCGCAGGCGCACGGCACGGCCGGTACGGTGCAGACGGGCGCTGTACTCCTTAAAGGTGTCGTAGCTGTCCTCACGGCAGGCGGTCTGCAGCAAGTAGACAGTCTGCGGATCGATGAGGTGATCCTCGCCGCCGAGCGGGCGCCACTTGGTCAGGCCCAACGTGGGCAGCTGATCGGGAGCCGGGCTCTTAAGGATAGCGAGCGCGGCGTCGTAGTGCTCGTTTTGCTCGCACTCGACGTCCTCGACACCCATACCGCCCACACGGCTCACCGTGCCGGCGAAGTACGCGTTGACAAACTCCGGCGTAAAGCCCACGGCCTCGAAGATCTGCGCAGAGTGGTAGCTCTGCACCGTGGAGATGCCCATCTTGGACATGATGGAGACGATGCCGGCGGTCGCGGCCTTATTGTAGTTGGCGATGCCCTGCTCGGCTGTCACGTCCAGGTCGCCGTGTGCCGCCAGATCGCGGATGCACGCATGTGCGTTGTACGGATAGATGCCGCTCGCGGAGTAGCCCACCAGCGCCGCAAAGTCGTGCGGGGACACGGCGTCGCCGCACTCCACCACGATGTCGGCAAAGGTACGCACGCCGGCGCGGATCAGGTGGTTGTGCACGCAGCCCACGGCAAGCAGCGACGGCACGGGCACCTCGCCCGCTCCGGCGCGATCGCTCAGCACCACGATGTTCACGCCGTCGCGGACCGCAGCCTCGACGTCCTCGGCAAGCTGCTTGAGCGCAGCCTGCAGCGCGCCCTCGCCGGCGTCGCGGCGGTAGACAGCACGGAAGCGGCGAGTCTTAAAGCCCACACGGTCGATGGCACAGATACGCTCGAACTCCTCCTCGTTGAGCAACGGGCGCTCCAAGCGCACCAGCTGACAGGCCGTGCGAGAATCCTCGAGCAGGTTGCCGTGGTTACCCAGGTAGAGCGTGGTCGAGGTGACCATGTGCTCGCGCAGGGCATCGATCGGCGGATTCGTGACCTGGGCGAACAGCTGATAGAAATAGTCGAAGAACGAACGCGTCTTCTTTGACAGGCATGCCAGCGGCGCATCGATGCCCATCGAGGCGAGCGGGGCCTTGCCCTGCTGGGCCATAGGGCGCACGACCTCGTCAACGTCATCCCAGTGGTAGCCGAGCTTAGCCATGCGCACGGCGGCGGGCACCTCGGCATCCTCGGCGGGCGTTGCCGCGGCAGGCCTATCGAGCGCATCGACAGTCAGCGTCTCCTCGGCAATCCAATCACGGTAGGGCTTTTCCTTGGCGTAACGGGCGCGCAGCTCGTCGTTGTAGATGACGCGACCGCGGGCAAAGTCGACCTCGAGCATCTGGCCTGGTCCCAGGCAGCCGCTCGTCAGGATGTTCTCGGGGCTCACCTCGATGGTGCCCACCTCGCTTGCCAGCATAAAGCGACCGTCGCGCGTCACATAGTAGCGGGCGGGACGCAGGCCGTTACGGTCGAGGGCGGCACCCAGCGTGCGACCGTCGGTAAAGGCGATGGCGGCAGGGCCGTCCCAGGGCTCCATGAGCATGGACTGGTAGGCGTCGTAGGCGCGGCGTTCCTCGCTCAGATTGTCGTTGTGGTCCCACGGCTCGGGCAGCAGCATGGACGCGGCACGCGTGAGCGGACGACCGTTCATGACCAGGAACTCAAGCACGTTATCCAGAATCGCGGAATCGGATCCCTCGCGGTTGATGATAGGCATCACGCGCTCAAGATCGTGCTGCAGCACGGGGCTGTACAGATTGGGCTCGCGGGCGCGAATCCAGTTGACGTTGCCCTTGAGGGTGTTGATCTCGCCGTTGTGGATGATAAAGCGGTTGGGGTGCGCACGCTCCCAACTGGGCGTGGTGTTGGTGGAGTAGCGCGAGTGGACGAGCGCCACGGCCGTCTTGACGGCGGCGTCGTTGAGGTCAATGAAGAAGCGGCGCATCTGCGTGGCGACCAGCATGCCCTTGTACACGATGGTGCGCGAGCTCATGGAGCACACGTAGAAGATCTTGTCGCGCAGAGCAAACTCGGCGTCGGCCTTCTTTTCGATGGTACGGCGGCACACGTACAGACGGCGCTCGAAGGCGTCACCTGCGGGTGTATCGTCCGGACGGCCCAGAAAGGCCTGCAGGATGGTGGGCATGCAGGCGCGGGCCGTCGCGCCCAGGTCGTGCGGGTCGACCGGCACCTCCCGCCAAAAGAGCAGCGGCACGCCGGCCTCGGCGCAGCCCTCCTCAAACACGCGGCGGGCATCCTCTACGCCCTTGTCGTCCTGCGGAAAGAACAGCATGGCCACGCCATAGTCGCCCTCTGCCGGCAGAATCTGGCCGCACTTTTGAGCCTCTTTACGGAAAAAGTGATGCGGAACCTGGAACAGGATGCCAGCGCCGTCGCCGGTGTTCTTCTCGAGTCCCGTGCCACCGCGGTGCTCCAAGTTGACCAGAATGGACAGTGCGTCGTCCAGAATCTGGTGATGGCGCTCGCCGTTGATATCGGCAAGCGCGCCGATGCCACATGCATCGTGGTCGAATTCGGGGCGATAAAGGCCCTGCTGCTGAGCGGAATCTGCCTGCATCGCGATCCTCCCCTTGGTGTTAGACAGTCAGTTGAATAGGCATAGTAGGAGCATCGCCGGCCCGTTGTGTTTCCCACCCGTTTCGAAACAATCGCGTAACGCACGCGGGACATCTACGTCTTGCCATCAAACGCGTACATCAGCCTCCAAACATGTCAAAAAACGACATCTTTGGAGGCTGACGTACACCTTTTGGAGCAGAACAGCATGTCCCCAATGCACCAACCAATCCCCGCTGGACCAATATTTTGTTAGTCTTGGTTAACTTTTTAGCCTAAAACGGGTATCCTTTGCGGCGTCAAGCAAACGGCACGCAGGAGCGCACCATGATCAACCATCTCAAACATCATTTTGGCTCCCGACGCACCGGCGGTCACGGAGGTCTAGACATCGCGCGGCATATCGGCCCCGGGCTACTCGTGACCGTCGGCTTTATCGATCCGGGCAACTGGGCCTCCAATATGGCCGCGGGTTCGCAGTTTGGCTACGCGCTGCTGTGGATCGTCACGCTGTCCACGATTATGCTCATCGTGTTGCAGCACAACGCGGCACACCTGGGTATCGCCACGGGCATGTGTCTTGCCGAGGCCACGACGCGCCACCTGCCCCGCCTCGTCGGGCGTGTGATACTCGGCAGTGCATATCTAGCCACGATCGCCACCGCCATGGCCGAAGTCCTGGGCGGTGCAATCGCGCTTCAAATGCTCTTTGGGCTGCCCGTGCGCGCTGGCTGCGTCATCGTGGCGGCAGTATCGATGGCGATGCTCATGACGAGCTCCTACAAGCGCGCCGAACGCTGGATCATCGCCTTCGTAGGCGTGGTAGGACTCTCGTTTTTGGCCGAGCTTGCGCTGGTCAAGGTCGACTGGCCGCAAGCCGCCGCAAGCTGGATCACGCCCAGTATGCCCACTG